>CALLYL010000239.1 GCA_937859535.1 uncultured Myxococcales bacterium | reverse complement strand
GTACATAGCTGCGCCGTCGCCGCAATGTCTGGGTAGTAGAACTGGTTAAGGAGGAGGACGCGCATTGCAAAAGGGGAAGTGACGCTCTCAGCGTAAGCTGGCCACCGCAAGATCGCAGCACAAAAACGTTGGCTCGGGTGCGTCGGTATCGGATGGACGAGGGTCTAGCGAGAAGCTCGCTCAATCTGCCACCGAACGCTTTGCGAAGGCTCGGAGCGTACGGCATAGGTCTCATCGGCCTGGGACAGCTTGAGCAGACACCGCGTAATCCGCTGTGACACCGCAGCAGATCCTTCGGCCAGGGAGGAAAAGATCGAGCCTTCTCCTGGTAGCTCGGCGAAGCTGGCATCCCACGGCATCACGATCGCAATTCCATCCCCTGTCGATTCTGCGATGAGTTTCGGCAGAAGAGGATACGGTCGACGAGAGCGGCAGCCCGACAGCAGCTCATTCACCAGCAGCGACGCACAGGCCTGGGTAGGAAGAGCAGGCAGTCGTCCCGCCGCACGCAGTCTGGTCAGAGCCGCTACTCGCTCCGCCTCAAGGTCTTCGATGGTACAGACGGTGGGCGGCGGCAGGTTCAAATCCCCAGCGAGATAGCGCGAGAGCGCTTGCCGAGGTGTCAACCACAGCGGATCAAAGACTTCCTCACCATCCACTTTGACGTCTTCCCCGTGGCTGGCCCGCGTCCACTCGCTCGATACCAAGTAGCAGTCGGCATCGAAGCGCTTTGGCTCCGCAGATGGCGTGATCCAGTGGGCAAAACGAACCAGTGAGGTCGGGTCGGCGACCAGAAGCCCTGCTTCTTCGGCAAGTTCCCGAGCTGCGGCATGGCGAGTCGGCCAATCGGGATCGGCCTGGCCATCGGCACTGTCAACCCGCCCACCGGGGAAAACATACGCATTGGCCATGAAGCTGGCACGCTGACTCCGTCGAACCAGCAGCACCGCAAAGTCCGGTTCCGCATCGGCCAGTTGTGGACGAAGTACCGCTGCCATTCCAGCTTTTCGGGGAGCCGTCATGTCTGAAACCGCTCGAATAACTCACGCAGATCCTGCGGGATCTCACGAGAGGAAAAAGAGTTCATGTCGACACACACTGTCGTGATCGAGCACGACACCGACAGCTTGCCGTCTCGATGACGATATCCGTCGTAGCGCATGCTCACCGAGCGGTTAGTCAACTTCGACACGGAGACTTCGATGTCGAGACGATCGCCATAGCGCAAAGGTGCCTTGTAGTCGGTCTCGACGTGAACGGTCGGAAAGCCGATCCGCCGCTCATCGAGAAGCTGCACGTAGCTAATTCCAGCGTCGTTGAAGAAGTCCTCAAACGCTTCGTGGAAATAGATGAAAAAGTGCGGGTAGTAGACAATCCCCGCGTGATCTACGTCGCCGAATCGAACCTGAACGGAAGTACGAAAGCCCATCACTAGTGCTTATGCTGGGGGGCAACGAACTCTTTCGGGAGTTCAGAACCCTCACCGAAGAAAAACTCATGGCAGCGTGTGTGCAATAGGTCAAACGCTTGCTGGGTGATCAGGTCGAGCCGGTACTCGTTGATCAGCATCTTCGAGTGCTCGAGCCACATCTGCCAGCCCTGTGCCGAAACCTCATTGTACAGCCGAGTGCCAAGCTCATCGTCGAACGGAACGAAGTCCAGACCAGGAAGTTCCTTACCGAGCTTGCGACAGTTCACCATACGCGCCATGTGAGAGTTCTCCTCGAAGATGGTTACGGCCAGAAGAGGAATGCCTTCCAACCGAAGTTTGAGTCGGGAACGGGCATCTTATCGCGAACCCGGCGTTTGCATAGCCCGAGCCGCTCCTGTAGTGGGAAATCGCTTGGCGATGAGTCCAGCAACAATCTTGGCCGACAGCATCACCATCGGAACACCGGCACCGGGATGAGTCGATCCCCCCACACAAAACAGGTTCCCAAGCCCCGGTACTTGGTTCGGTGGTCGCCGAAACGCAGCAACCCGTGACGAGGCAGCGGCACCGTAAATCGCACCTCGGCTGGACGGAAACAGCCGCGCAAAGTCTTCGGGAGTGACTGCGCCTTCTGCGGCAACGTGACGGGCGTAATCGATGCCGTGTCTTGACAGCTTCGAGATGACTCGCTGCCGACACGTCGCCACCAGCTCATCGTTCCAGCTCGACTGTCCAGTCGTAGATGCCTCTATCTTCAGCGCGGGCGCGTTCGTTAGAAAGAACCAACGCTGCATCGCCTCGCCAAAGTCGGGGTTGCACAGATAGACCGTTGGATCAGAGGGAGGTCCGTCGTGAAGCTCCGCGAACTCGTTGCGATAATCTTGGGTAAAAAAGACGTTGTGATGACAGAGCGAAAGCGCGCTCGCTTGCTTCGCCACCGCCAAGTGAAGACAAGCTGATAGCGATGGCGGCAGATGAGCGTAGCGCCGCCGCAGTCGCTCAGCCACGCGAGTCCCAGCCAGCATCCGCTCGTAAAGTTGCGGCACATCACAGTTGGCGACGAACAAATCTGCCAATAGTCGCTCTCCCGCGACCTCCGCCGAGATGACCCGCTTATCAGTTGGATCCACCTGGAGCCGACTCACCTCTGCGCCATAGCGGATCTGCCCACCCATTCGATGGACGAGTTCCGCCAGCGCCAGTGCCACGCGATACATGCCGCCCTCGACCGAGTAGACACCAAAGCCCTGTTCGACGTGCGGAATCACCGCCAGCGTGCCCGGTGCCAAAAACGGATTTGCCCCCGAGTACGTCGCATAACGTGCAAAGAGAACCCGCAGCCGCTCATCGGAAAAAAAGCGTCCCAGCGCCTGCCACAGTGTCCGTCGTGCATCGAGCCGCAACAATCCGACCACATCGCTCACACGGTTTTGAAACAACAGGCCAAGTGGATTTGCCGGAATCGGACTTTGCAGAAACGGTCGCTCGACCGCTTGATAGATGCGGGCGGCGTGGTGACGGAAGCGGTTGTACTCGTCCGCCGCTTGGCTACCCATCACACGTTTGATTTCGTCCGCCGAACGTTGCCAGGACGCAGCTCTTGGATTCCGCCCATCGGGGGGATCATCGTTAAACAAGTCGAGCTGTGAGCCGTCGGCGAAAAAGTGCCGACACAACGGATCAAGCGGCGTCAGCCGAATCAAGTCCGAGCGAACCACACCCGCCGCCACACACAGCTCATCGAGCACCCATGGCAGAGTCAGGACGCTCGGTCCCCCGTCGAAAGCTTGCCCACCCACGACGATCTGCCGCATTTTTCCGCCGGGAGTCGCAGCTCGCTCGAGCACAGTCACGCCGTAGCCCAGGCACAACAGTCGAATCGCCACGCTCAAGCCCCCCACGCCGCCACCGATGACGACAACGTGCGGAGATTGGGATCGTTTGGCCAGCGCGGAGGTCATGATAGTCAGCTTGGATGCTAGCTAGCTCGCCGTTCGGTTCAAAGACAGCGTTCCCCAGTACCCATTGGTGCGTTGCATCGTCGGGTTAAAGAACACTGCGTTCGACTGTTGAGGAGCAAACTTCACATCGAAACGCACGAGCAGCGTCGCCACAAACAGCCGCATCTCCAGCAGAGCAAATCGCTTTCCAATACACGGCCTGTGCCCTCCGCCAAAACCGAGCAGCGAATAGGGTCGAGGCTTCTTCTGATAGAAGCGCATCGCATCAAACCGAGTCGGTTCGGGAAACAGTTCGGGATCACGACCGGTGAAGTACGGACTGTACGTGACACGATCTCCCTTGCGAATCGTGTAGCCCGAAATTTCCAAGTCACGCACCGCACCGCGCAGCGCAAAGGTCAAGGGTGGAAAGAGTCGCTCTGTCTCGGCAAGCACTGCGTCTAGATACGGCGGGTCCGGAATCTGCCCCCTTTGCACTTGGGATATGTCCAGCGATGACAGTTCCTCACGCAGCAGCGGTAGCACCTCTGGCTGTTCCGCCAGCGCCACCAACACCGAGGTCAGCATGCTCGCGGTGGTGTCGTAGCCCGCAAACAAAAACGCCAGCATCTCGGAAACCAGCGTCTCGTCTGAAAGCCGCTCCCCATCTTCCCCTTCCGCGTGAAGGAGCTGCGCCAAAAACGTCGGCGGCTCCGCTTGACCACTTCGGTAGATCGTCAGACGATCCTTAATGTACCCAGCGAGCTTCTTTCGCGCACGACTGGCTCGATAAAACGGCAAACCGGGAATCGCTAGATGGACCAGCGAAAACAGCCCCAGCCCAATCTGTTCAAACAGGTGGAGTAGCTGCGGCAACGCCTCGACCTCGGCACCAAACAAAAGCGTCGCTACGACATGGAACGTAACCTGCTTGACCGTCGCTGCCAGGTCGACTGGGACATCAAGAGGTAGTGGGTCTAAATAGCGCGCAATGATCGCCGCCATCGCGGGCAGATACAGCCCATCGAGCTTGGTCCCAAACGCCGGAATCAGCAGGCGGTGACGTCGACGATGCGCGCCCTCCCGTCCGAGCTGCGTCTGGTCATCGGATAGAAACAGAATGTCCCGCCCGAACAGCGGCTCCATCGAGAAGCTGTAGCCCTCGAACCACGAAAAGTCGTCCTTGTACGCTGGCCCCAAAACGCGCTCGTTGTGCTCGGCCCCCAGCAGCCACACCATGTCGCGGAGCCCACCTTTGGCCACCGTACGCGACCGCCAAATCCGCCCGTAGCGTCCGGTCAGCTCCATGATCGGTCCACGTGGGTCAGACAAAATCTTGGGTGCCAGAAGCAGGTTCTGAAACTCCGTGGGGCCTGGAGCAAGCGGCATGCGGCGCACGATAACATCCACCGAGCCACAAATTCGCCGTTTTCACCAAGCTGAGCGACGATGTGATCCACGAACTGCAAAGCCGACGGCCTCGAAACTTGACCGTTAGGTATGCGGGGGTAACCTCATGTCCTACATGTGGGATGGACAGCATCATGCACAGCGCGCCTTTTGATCCCAGCGATAGTGACGGCGACTCAGGTCCACTGCCATCGGAGTCGCTCCGGACGGCAGTGCAGAAACCACTGCTAACCGGGATGGACAGCGAGGTTGCCTCCTCCCGTTCGGTGGCGTTCACAGAGCCACCATCGGAACTGCTCGATTCTCGGCAGCGTCGCGAAGTCGCCATACCTCGGCAAAGGCCCAAAGCATCGCGGGTGCCGAGCAGCACCAATGTCCCTCGCGTCATCGAACGGGCCGCACGACGAGAGCAGCCGGAACCCGAGTCCTCGCAACGCCCGATTGCACGTCGAGAAATGGAACCGGCAGCATCCGGATCGATGCCCGCTCGCGACCCCATCATGGTTCCAGTCAGACTGCCGATTGCCGTGCCCGTTCGTGAAAACGCCGCCGTGCCCGTACGCTCTTCCGCGGCTCGGGATGGTGCCGCCAAAGAGCCGATGCCACGACGTGCGGCGGCCAAAGCACAACCCACCGCAGTTGCTGCCCCCACCTCTCGTCGGCGAGAAGCCATCGGAATCGCTCTCCTGTCGGTTGCCTTGTTCGTATCACTGGCCACCCTGTCGCTACTCCTTGGCGATGGCAACCTGATGGGGCCCGTCGGACACGCCGTTGCTGGCGCGATCTATTCGCTACTCGGAATCGGCACCGCCGGCCCGGCACTGCTCCTTTTTGTCGTTTCGATTCGACTACTGCGAGCCCAATCACTGCGAATCGCCCCGAAGCTGCTCGGTGGCGGCAGCGCAGTGTGGCTGTTGACCATGATGCTTGGACACTTGCTCGCGGGACGGTGGCGTGTATCTGGAATGCCACCGGGCGGCGCGCTCGGTGAGTATGCCGCCGAGGCACTGCTAGCAATGCTGGGAACGGCCGGTACGGTGCTGCTGCTCCTCATGGGGCTGCTGTTGTCGGTGACCATGCTGACGCCGCTCACCATGCGAGCCATGGGCGGCAAGCTGCTCGCACTGGTCCTTCCACTCGTGGCAAGGCTGCGTGACCAGGTCTTGTCTCTGCGAAAACCGAAGTCTCCCATCGATGAACCCGGAATTGCGATGCCCGGTTCAGGTCGGCCTAGCTCGGGAGTGCCACGCCTGGTTCGCGACTACGGCGATGATCGCGATGCCCGGGAACAGACCGTGCTCCCACCCAAGAAGTCGATTCAGGAATCGCTGATGGAGGAAGCTGCGCCGGTCATTGTGGCGCGCCGTCCGCCATCAAAGAACTCCGATGATGCCGCGCCTGGTGGTGGCTTGCACAGTGAGCCGACTCAACTACTCCGCGAAGATCCGACCGTGCAGACCCAGCCCGAACTGGGCGTCATCGTGAGCGCTGAATCGACGACCCGGGTCGACGCGACAGTCAAAATGGACGGTCCGCCAGCGCACATGCCACTCCCAGAGGATCTGCGGGAGCCCTCTCTGGCGGTGGCGGTCGATGAGATTGGCAGTGACGAAGAGCTATCGCAGGCCCAGGTGACGACACCGGCCCGACGCCCCGAGCGTCGTCCGGGAGGTCAAACCAACTACGTGAAGCTGCGCCCGTACGAACCGCCGCCGATCGATCTGTTCGACTTTGCCGAACATCCGCAGCATGACCTGGATCGCAAGGCGATGCTCGATCTGGCACAGCGACTTGAAGGAACGCTCGGTGACTATCTGGTCAAGGGCCGAGTCACCGCAATTCATCCCGGTCCCGTCGTCACGATGTATGAGTTCGTACCTGCGCCAGGCATCAAGCTGGCCAGGATTACTTCGCTGTCGAGTGACCTGGCGATGGCCCTCGAAGCGCTGCGAGTCCGCATTGTTGCCCCGATTCCTGGCAAGGCCGCCGTCGGTATCGAGGTGCCCAATCGTACTCGTGAGACGGTCTACCTAAAAGAAGTGCTGGGCGACGACTCATTCCGTACCGCCAAAAGCAAGCTAACCATGGCGATTGGCAAGGACATTGCGGGCCTCCCGGTCTCGGTGGATCTGGCGAAAATGCCTCACCTACTCGTCGCGGGAACCACTGGGTCTGGCAAGAGCGTGTCCGTCAATACGATGGTCTGCTCGCTGCTCATGAACGCTTCGCCCGACGAGGTGAAGATGATCATGATCGACCCAAAGATGCTCGAGCTATCGATCTACGAGGGCATCCCGCACCTGCTGCTGCCAGTTGTGACCGATCCCAAAAAGGCGGCGCTGGCACTCCGCTGGGCCGTCGAGGAAATGGATCGCCGCTACGACCTCATTAGCAAATCTGGGGTGCGTGACATCGGCGGCTTTAACAAGAAGGTCGAGAAGTTCCTAGAGACGCAGTCGCCGGAGCAGCTCTCTCTCGGTGTCGATGTCGACGACATCAGCCGACCGAATCCCAGCGAACCGACGCAGAAGCTGCCATACATCGTCGTACTCATCGATGAATTTGCTGACCTGATGATGGTCGCGGGCAAGGAAGTCGAAATCTGCGTGGCTCGAATTGCCCAGAAAGCCCGCGCCGCCGGTATCCACTTGATCCTGGCAACCCAGCGTCCGTCCGTCGATGTCATCACCGGTCTGATCAAAGCAAACTTCCCGTCACGCATCGCGTTCCAGGTTGCTAGCCGTGTCGACTCACGCACCATCCTCGATGCCCAGGGTGCGGAAAACCTTCTCGGCATGGGCGACATGCTGTTTACGGATCGTGGGCAGGCGCTGCGACGTATCCATGGCGCGCTGATTACCGATGGAGAAGTCCACCGTGTGGTCGAGCACCTCAAACAGCTCGGCAAGCCGATTTACGACATGGATATCCTGAAGCCGCGTGGGGATGAAGAGGAAGGCGGTGGCGAAGAAGAGGTTGTCGATGAGCTATACGACCAAGCCATCCGCATCGTCTCCGAGAGTCGTCAGATTTCGATCTCGATGCTGCAGCGCAAGATGAGGATTGGTTACAACCGCTCGGCTCGGATGATCGAGCGTATGGAGCGCGACAGCATCGTCGGACCCGCCGATGGAGCCAAGGGGGTGCGAGAGGTGCTGGTACACGACCACTAGATCGCCCTCCCCTGCTCCACCTACCGCGTGCTGTCACTACTCCGCTACGTACATTCGCTCCAAGAACACGCCACCACGGGCCACCGTGAGCTGAAGCGACTGACTCTTTGACTCACCCAAGCGACGCAGGATGGCGGTCAAGTTCTCGGGCGTCACCGCCTCGCCATCCGCCGCCACCAGCAGGTCTCCGGCTTGCAGACCCAGTCGAGCAGCGAGGCTGTGCTTGGTCACAAAGCTCACCTTGCACGGTGTGGTGCCCGCAAACGAAACCGGCTCGCAACCAGCGCCCACTCCGTAGCGGCTCTCGACACGTGCGAGGCTGCGGGCTTGAACATGAAACAAGTGTTCGCCAGACTCGATCGCTGCCCGATCAAAGTCATGCTCGATGACTCGAACGGCAATGTCTTCGCCGGCGCGTACCGTACGACGAAGGGAAGAGGTGGAATCGACCAGTTCAATGCTCGACTCGCTCACCGCGACGAGCTTGAGGCTACGCCCAATGGTTTCGCCCACCCGGACATTGCTGGTGTCCCAGTTGGAAGTATCGGCCAGCGTCGCAAACGCGGCAGAGCCCACCCCTTGCGTACCAAACAAGCGCAGCGTCACCGGACGAGCAGCGTACTCGCTGGCTTTGGCATTCGGTTCGGGTACAGCCAGTGCCGCAACTTCACGCTCGCCAACGGTGGTCTCGGAGCTGATGTCGGCCCCAGTACAGGAAGTGACCCATGGCAGGGCCAGCACAACAAACGAAAGTAGCTGCGTTCTCATGGTCGACCTCCTTTACTTTAGACACGAAGGAACATTGGAGAGAGAGCCATACTCGGCGGCTTCCCATGCGGCACAAGCGAGCTTGCGCTGACCGGTGTCCTTGGCGGGATGAAAGCAGTCGAATCCGTCGATATCATCCTTGCCGAAGCGGTAGGTTCCAACCGACGAATTGCTGACCGTGTTTCCTTGCCAGTCCGTGATGAATGACACCTTGCCGCTGTAGCGGGTGGCCGCAGACTCAACCTCGGTGCGTAGTCCGTCGTTATACTGATCGACTCGTGCGCCGATGTTCGCTCGACGGCTGGCGTTGCTTTCCCCAGTGACGATGCGACAGACCCCCGCGACCGACCACACCAAGTTGCAAGTCAGCACGTTCTTGGCGTTGCCCGCGTTGTACAGATAATCGACCCGAGGCATCGACAGCACTTGAACCTGCGAGCCGGCCGGCAAACAACCTCCGAGGGTATCGAGTGCGGTCTTGAGCGCATTGCGATAGGTCGTAACCGAATACAACGTGGAGGTCGCATCGGCCGCCGAGCCCTTGTCCCGCGAACAGACATCGTTTCCACCCAGCTCAAGTACCACCCGGTTGGGCTTGACCGACATGGCACAGATCCGCGACGCCTGGGCTGGCGCAGAGTTCTTGCCGCCCACCATCTCGGCACCGCTTACTGAGACGAACTCTTTGGTCATCGCCGAGTTCTTCGCCTTGTAGCGTAGAAACAGCGAGTTCACGGTCGCATCGGAGCCTTGGCCAAAGCCGTACTCGGGATGCTCACCGGGCAAGTTGTTGGCACCCCACCCCTGCGAAATGCTGTCGCCGATACCGGACAGCTTGGATGGATCTGCCGCCGATGCCAGCGTCGGAAGCAGAAAGGCAGATAGCACGCCCAGACACACAGAAAGCCGCATGTGAACCTCCTTGCCCAACCCGAAGTGGTAGGGCCGAAAAGAAACTTGTCACTCGCAACTGACATGCCAACAGCGCTGGTCAACACGTCGCGACGGAAAGAGTCGCCGAAGTGGGCCCCCAGCATGTGCCAAAGATGGGAACTCAAGACCCCGGATGCTGCTGGGTGTAAGCAGCGAAAAATTCCTCTTGGGACGTGCGGTCTTTTGCCCGACTATCCCGACCATGAACGTGCTCGTCACTGGGGGCTGCGGCTTCATCGGTGCCAACTTCGTCCACCAGCAACGGCGGCTCTTCCCAACCGACCGGCTGGTCGTCCTCGACGCACTCACCTACTGCGGCAACCTGCGCAACTTAGAAGGACTCACCAAGGATCCGGGCCTAGCCTTCGTGCGCGGCGATATCTGCGATGCCGAGCGGGTCGCTCAACTGCTGCGCGACGAACACATCGAAGCCATCGTCCACTTTGCCGCCGAAAGCCATGTCGACCGCTCGATCCTCGGTCCGATGCCGTTTGTTCGCACCAACGTCGTCGGAACCACCACACTCCTTGAAGCGGCCCGGAAGGCCCAGCTTGGTCGCTTTCTCCATGTCTCGACCGATGAGGTCTACGGCACGCTCGGTCCCACCGATCCGGCCTTTACCGAATCCACTCCACTCGCCCCACGCTCGCCCTATGCAGCCAGTAAAGCCGCTTCCGATCACCTCGCGCTCGCGTATGCCCACACTTACGGGCTTCCGGTGGTGGTCACACGCTGCTCGAACAACTACGGACCCTATCAGTTTCCCGAAAAGCTGCTGCCGCTGATGATTCTGTCGGCCCTCGATGACAAACCGCTGCCAGTCTATGGCGATGGCCAGCAAGTGCGCGACTGGATTTACGTCGCGGATCACTGTTCAGGCATCAACGCCGCACTTCGTCGCGGTGTACCAGGCGAGGTCTACAACTTCGGAGGCCACGCCGAGCGCACGAACCTCAACATGGTACACGCCGTCCTGGCCCTGCTCGGTAAGCCACGCTCGCTGATCCGGTTCGTTGCCGACAGGCCGGGTCATGACCGTCGCTACGCCGTCGAGTTCGGCAAAGCCGAACGAGAATTGGGCTGGACGCCACAATGGACCCTCGAAGACGGACTGCGCGAAACCGTCCGCTGGTATCGCGAAAACCCAGCCTGGTGCCAGAGCGTCCAATCGGGTGAGTACCGCACCTTCTACGATCGGAACTACACGATGCGGCTCGACAGCGCATCTGAGGTCGCACTATGCGGGTAGCTGTTTTGGGACCACAGGGCAGCCTCGGCATCCATCTGTGCGAGGAGCTACGACTGGCCGGACACGAAGTTGATCCGATCGACCGCGCAGTCTGTGACCTCGGTACCCCCGACCGCGAGAGCCTATATCGGCTGCGCGACCGATTCGCCGGAGCCGATTGTCAGCTTGTCATCAACACCGCTGCCTTTACCGATGTCGATGCAGCCGAGAACAAAACCGACGAAGCGTTCATGGTCAATACCATCGGAGCAGAGCTGGTCGCCCGAGCCGCCGATGAAGCGGGAGCTGCCATTTGCCATCTATCGACGGACTTTGTATTCGATGGCGAGTCCGGTCGTCCCTATGATGAGTTTGACCAGCCGCGTCCGCTGTCGGCTTATGCCCGCAGCAAGCTCGCCGGAGAACAGCTCGTCAAGAGCGCGGCGGCTCGCAGCTTCATCGTGCGCGTCGGCGGACTCTATGGTCGACGAGGCCGTAACTTTGTATCATCGCTGGTCAGCCGACTCCGTGCCGGACAGACCCTTCGCATCGATCGCGAGCGACTCACTGCCCCGACCTGGAATCGACTTCTCGCTCGCCAAATCATCACCCTGTGCGAGCGCGGCGAACACGGTGTCTACCACGCCACCAGTCAGGGCGCGACCACCTGGTATGGCTTTGCCGAGGCCCTGTGTGACGAAGCTGCTGCGCTTGGCCGAGACCTACC
>CALLYL010000238.1 GCA_937859535.1 uncultured Myxococcales bacterium | reverse complement strand
CAACTTTGGACGCACCTCTCGCACCCTGTTTGGCATCTCGGCGCTGGCCCTTGTCGGCGGTGCGGCGTCGTTCGCCCCGTGGGAGCGCTGGACGACCAGTGGTCTACCGGCGTGTCCGGAAAAGCCCGAAGGCCGCTGGACCTTCCGCAGAGGTCTGGCCGTCGGCGCGTTTGGCAGCCTGGCCGTCTCGGGATTGATCGTTTCGAGCGCCATGGCCGGGCTCGATGGCAAGACCTGGGGCTTTAACCAGATTGGCAGCCCGGTCCCCTATCAGATGCACACCGCGCTCCAGGCAGGCTTCGGCGCCACCGTCGGCATGGGCGTCGGTCTGGCACTGTCGCTGCTGATTCCGTAGGCTGTCCAGATGCCCGCAGCAGTGAGCCCGACCGGGACGCTTCGGCCCGGCGATGTCGTCTCGACACGCTATCGCGTGGAGCGCTTCCTCGAGCGCCACCTCCGAGAGGAGAGCTACTCCGTGCGCACTGTGGACGACGGGCGGCCTCTTTTGCTCAAGCTGGTGGAGTGGCCCAGTGGTGCGCCGGAACTGACCCCTTTCGAGCTGCAAACCTGGAAGCAACAGGCCAGCCGTCTTTCTCACTTTCGCCACCCGCTGCTGGCACAGACGCAAGAGCTGATTCCGCTTGACAGTTCTGGAAAAACGTGCCTGATCCGCGAGCCCGTCGAACTAGAAGGACAGCCGCTCGACGCGTTTCTACTCTCGCTCGGACGACCCCTGAGTGAGTCCGAGGTGCTGCTGCTGGCGGCACAGATTGGCGAAGCGCTCGACGCAGCCCACCGGGCCGATTTGTTGCATCTGTGCCTGTCGCCGCGACGAATCATCGTGCTGACCGACAGCGATGAGTGGCGCGTCAAACTGACCGATGTGGGACTGTATCCACCACCATTGGCCGCCCGCTTCGCCGAGCCCGGCTATCTATCGCCCGAGGTGCTCAGTGGCCAGCCGTGCGATGCCCGCAGCGATCAGTTCAGCCTAGCGGTGATTTTGTACGAGCTTCTGTCGGGACAACCCGCCTTCATCGGCGGCTCTGATGAGCCGCGAGAGGTGGTGGTCCAGCGCGTGCTCGCCGAAGATCCGCTGCCGCTTTTGCTCAGCCAGAAGGTCGAACTGGCGCTCCAGCGGGCACTCAGTCGCTCCCGAGGCGTGCGCTTTCCGACGATGCGTGACTTCGTGGGGGCACTCGGCGGGGATGTCCGTGGCTTCGCTCCGCAGACGATCGGGCGGGCCATGGCCGTCAAGCCGCGAAAACAGCCGCCCTGGCCTCGACTGTGGCTGCCGATGGCCCAGGGAGCGCTGTGGGCGCTGTGTGGACTTGGACTGCTGCTCGGCGTGCGGAAGCTGTGGATCAGCGCGCACTCAAAGCGGCCGGCCATGCACGCTGACGCGGCCATGGACCACTCGCAGTCGAACGAGGCGGACCCGATGGACGGAGGGGAGCCGGCAGGACCGAGCGATGCCGATGGAGCAGAACCCATCGGTGCGATGCCGGACCTATCCCGCCACGCGGACGGCGGCCCCAGCATCGCCAGTACACCACCGAACCGACCCGCTTCACCCACCAAGGGAACCAGCGTCGTCACCAACGGGTCAAACCGTCCGCAGCCTAAACCGCCGCTCTCTCGACGCGACGCCGGTGCCGACGATGCAGCGCCACCGTTTGGCGAGCCGGTCGGCGATCCCACACCAACGGTAACGACCCAGGTCGAGATTGCTGGCCAAGACGGCAAACTAGCGGCGGCGCAGGACAGTGGGCTGCGTACCTGTCTACGGCAGGTCCGTCGCCCATCCCTGCCCTATCGGGTGGTTCTCGAGAACATCGGCGGTACCCTGTACGTTTCACCACGCGGCACGAGCGATGAGTTTCTCACCAGCTCCGACTTTCGCGATTGCCTAAAGTTCCGGATAAGCGGCATAGTAATTCCCAAAGTTGTGACGATCAGCGGAAAGGCAAAGGGGAAGAGCACTCCATGAGCGGGCGACGGTGGCGGGGGCTGCTCATGGCAGCCATGGTGTTATCCACAAGCTGTTATGCGGAGGAGATTGCCGACCTTCGCGGCCAAGTCGAGCGTATGCAGCGCTGTCAGGTCTGTGGTCAAAGGCAGCTTCAGAAGGGTCTGGCGCTGGCGCTTTGTCGTCCCCCGGTGAGGCAGCTCATCGATGACGTGGCCCAGGTCTGCAAGCGCGAAGATGTCTGCCTCGATCAAAAAATCGCGACGCTGGTCGGGGATGCTGATCCGACCCACCTGGGCAAGTTCGTCGCGATGATGTCGGGCCAGTCGCACTCGGTGCTGTACTTTACGCCCAAGGACACGCTCATCGACGGACTGGAGGGCGTCTACTTGCAGCGCCTCAAGCGCACCCTACAGCCGCAACCGCCGTGGCTGGAAACCACCAAGTTCCTGGTGGTGTCGAACCTGCCGCCCGCGCCGCTCGGTCTGCCGGGAACGAGCAAGCTGTCGACGCAAGATCCGCAGGTGGCCCGCGCTGAGCGACGAGGGCTCCAGATCATCGAAAAGATCCTCGACTTGACCTTCCCGGGTGGCCAGAAGCTCAAACGCGAGCAAGTTCTGCACTGGGTTTATTCGTTTTCGCTCAAGAAGCGGGAGTACTTAAATCCCGATGACAATCCGCCGGTGGGCAGTGATCTGTCGCAGAGCGTGTGGGTGTTCCGCATCGACTGCGCGACGCCCTCGGAACAGACCGAACAATCGGGCTGCGAAGACTGTCAACTACCCCCGGCACTGCGTCCGCTCTAAGCTGCCAACGAAAGGAGCCGCGATGCGCACCGCTGCCAACCTGCTTGCGCTGCTGCTTTTGGCAAGTCCCGCGCTGGCCGAAACCCCGCCGCCGTCCCCCCCACCCGAAGAGCTACTGCTGCGGAGACAAGAGGGACTGCTGCTCCACCGTCGCATCGATCTGTCGATGCTGCGCGTGCTGCGCGGAAATGCCTTTGTCACCGCCGAGCCGCCCCAGTCGCGACTGCTGCTGCTGCACCTGTGGGCCGTCGAGTGCAAGCCCTGCCTCGACGAACTTCCGACGCTGCAAGGGTTCTTCACAGCGCAAAGTCAAGACCCACGGATCAAAGTCGTGATGGCCAGCGAGACGCGGGATCAGACCAAGCTGCTCGACTTCATCAAGCAACACCGTGGCTGGTTTCCAAACGGCGCGCTCTACCAAGTCATCGATGACAACCTGCGCGCAAGCTTGCAAAACTTCGCCCAGCCGCTGACTCTGCTCGTCGATGAGCGCGGCGTGGTGCATCAAGCGTTTGTGGGAAGTCTGCGCAGCCGCAAAAGCGAGCTGGTCGATGCCGTGGGCCGCTACCTAAAAGCTCTGTGAGGAAGTGTCCCGTGCGTGACGCCATTCGTCAAAGCGCAGGGTCAGGCCGATCGATGCCACGTGGGTCGAGCCGCTGTACGTGCCGTTGTTGATCGCGGGAGCGACTTGGTTGTCGATCCGCACCGGCTGCCCAGTGGTGCCATCGATGATGCGTAGCTCTCCATTGGTCACGGTGCGTGGGAGCGAGTGCTGATAGGCATAGGCGACGTTGAACTCCACTCCCCGCATCGAAAAGCCCAGGCCCGAGGTAATGCCCAGCTTGGCGAGCGTGTCAAAATCGAGCCGGAGATCCTCATCCGCACTGGCCGAGCTGTCGTAAAAACCGCCCATTCGCATCGTCACGCCGGCCTCGGTGGTCAGCGGAATGAACAGCGACCCACCAAGCCGTAGCCCGATCGTGTCTTTGTAGTGATGCGGTAGGGTAATCGCCAGAGGCTCTCCTCGATTGACGAGCGGTGGCGGGTTCTTCAGCGTCAGGGTGTGGTCGGTGCCTTCAAGCCAGCTCCAGGCCTCATAGATCGCGTTGAACTCAACGTCGAAGAGCTGCTTTCCTGCAAGCTTTTGGCCATAGCGAAGTCCAGCGCGGAATACCCATGGCAGCCAGACGGTAAACTCGCCGTCCATTTTTTCGGCCCCGATGCCCGCGCCTTGTAGGTAGAGCGGCTCGGTCGCAGCGACGGTGCCACGAATTCGCAGCGGGTTTACGCCCATGTTGACAGCGCTGCGCACGTTCAGCCCAAAGTCGACCGATTGCCCGATGTGGGCCAGCGCGCCTAGCTGCAGCATGTAGTTGTCGTAGCTTTTGCCGGTGATGCGCGTCACTGAGTCACAGCCCGCAACCTCGGCTTGCTTGGTGCAGGCCGCACTCGACGGAAACACCGGCAAGCTCTGCGGAGCATAGGTGGCGCTGGCCAGCTTGATCTGCGCGGACACCTGCTGCACCGAAAAGCCCAGATCGAGGAACTTGGCCGCTCGGAAACCAACAGCCAGCGTCGGGAAAAAGATCAACAGATCGGTCGTGGCGATGTCGTAGCGAGTCGGCCCTGGACGCTGCTTGCCATCGCTTCCGGTCAAAAACATCGGAAACGTCCGCTTGCCGATCGAAGACGGACCATAGATGCCGACCGCCACCGTCAGCCGCTTGAAATAGCCAAAGTCCGTCGCCATGCCAAACCAAGGCGCATAAAACGGCGGCGTCGCATCGGCCTGCACACTTGGATAGGGTCCAAAGGCATCGCCGCCCTCCCGAGCAAAGCGATAGCTCGAAAAGACCAGGTTGTTGTCGATGAGTGCATGGGTTCCGCGCTGCTGCGCCAGCCCCGCGACGTTGTATTCCAGCGCCAGCAGCGAATCGGCCTTGGCGGTAAAGGCACCACCGCGCCCGAGCGCCTCGGTACCGTTGGCGGGAATCTCGAAGCCACCCGCGAAAGCTGGCTTCACCGACCCAGCAGCCAACAGGCCAAGCAGTGCAGAACCGATCCGCAAACTCTTGGCACACACACAAACGCGATGGGACACGGCGGGCCTCCTCGACGAGAGAACAAATCTCGGGCCGTTTTAGCCCGCCGAAACACCGCGAGGCAATGACAAAACCACCTACACAACTATTGGGATCGAAACGTCCTGCTGCTG
>CALLYL010000237.1 GCA_937859535.1 uncultured Myxococcales bacterium | reverse complement strand
TGTTGCGGGGGCTTGAATGTCGGAGGGAGGGCACCCGGGAAGGTGTTGCGGGGGCGCGTAGGTCCGCTGGTTGGGCGGTGGCACCGGGGGTTGTCTGCCGAGCGGGTTGTTTGGTAGTACCCAGGGATGGCGAAAAAGACCCTGAATTCCAAGATTGGCTTTGACGACATCGCGTCGCGGCTGCACTTCACCCAGGTGGCGCTCGAGCTGGCGGGTGACGATGGAGACAAAGAGGTCGCAGCGCTGCTGCCGCCGCTCGGCAAGCTGCTTGCGCGCTGGCAGGATCTCGACCGCGACAAGACCGCGCAGGGGCTCGCGACCATCCGGGGCCATGCGCTGTGCAAGCGGCGCGACATGCAGCTCGACGCGGCGCTTCTGGCCGTTCACAACGCGACGCTCGCGGCCGCCAACCAGGACCGCAAGCTGGCGCTGTTTACCCACTTGTTTCCGAAGCCACTGTCGGAGCTGACCAAGCCTGCGCTGGAAGGCCAGCTCAAGATTGCGACGGCGCTGCTCGATCGGCTGGGCCAAAGTGAGGCCCATGCGGCGCTGAAAAAGGCCCACGACAAGCCGCTGCGCGAGGCGATCTCGCAGGGCGAAGCGGCGCTGAAAGAGCGGGTGCGCCTGACCGGGGTGGCTGCGGAGCTGACTCGGCGCGTCGATGTGCTGTGGGAAGACTGTAACGCGGCGCTCCAAGGCGTCGATGGTGGACTGCAAACGCTGGCCGCCAAGCGACGGCTCAGCCGACAGTGGGTGGATAGCTTCTTCCCCGATGGTCCCGCCCGCGCCAAAAAGATATCCAAGCCCGTCAAGCCTGCCCAGCCAAGCGGGGCGCTGGCCAACCTCGGTACCTAGCGCCCGGTCGGCATGTGCTCGTTCCGTCGCCCAGTTGCCAATAGTTCGACCAATTACCCCGCCCGCTGGGCTTCCAGCTACCATGGTAGGCCATGAAAAAGCTGCTACTGGTTTCGCTGTGTACCCTGGCGGTGGCCGTGGGCGGGTTTGCCAAGGCGGTCAAGAAGAAGCCGGTCGGGATTCGCGAGTCGAAGTTCTTCAAGGTCGACATGGACCACAGCAAGGTGGTCGGGCCGATCGATCGCGTCAAAGCGGCGCTGAGCCTCGACTTGACCTCGGTGACGACCGATCAGCCGCAGTATTGGCCGAACGAAAAGGTCTACCTGAAGGTGATGGCGCTTGGGCGACCTTCCGCCGAGGTGAGCGGCAAGCTGGCCAAGCGCGACGGGGTGAGCCAAGACGTCAAAGGCAAGCTCGACGAAAACGGCGTGCTGGTGGTGGAAGTCCTCGACGGCACGACCAAGCGGCTGGAGCTGGGCGAGTACCGGCTCGACGTCGCGGTGCAGGGCGGCAAGGGCAAGGGCCAGGCGACGTTCTCGGTGGTCGAGGGCACCCTCGGCTCGCTGTCGTTTGCGCACGAGTGGAAGAAGGTCACCAAGGCCGACGAGCTGGATCGCATCAACGGCGCGTGGTTCCTCGGCAACGCCGCTGGGGCGGGCAAGCGCTGGGGCAACGGCCTGTCGTTCAAAAACGAGCTGCGGATGTCCAATCATCCGTTCAGCGGCGAGGTGACGGTGAACTCGCGCTGCATGCTGCCGGGCTGCAATGGCACCAATGCCGGTCCGACGCAGAAGATGATGGTCGAGCACGGCCAACTGATGGGCACGCTCAACGTCGGCGGGCACTCCGGGCCGTTCCAGATCGAGGTGATCTCGCCACGCGGCAGCCTCCGTCACCAGTTCGAGGGCTCCAGCCACGTCGAGCGGGACATGGTCGCAGCAGCGGGCGGCGTCAGCTTTGACCACAAGGTCGGCGTCGCTCCCTACGAACACACCGTGCAGGTGCCCGGTCGCGATCTGTTCGTCGAGAGCAAGAAGCAGGGCGCAGACCCGTTTGTGGTCAGCTCGCTGATCGCCAACTCGGGCAAGCTCAGCGTCGAAGTCACCACCAAAGTGACCTCGGCGGTGCTGTTTGTTCACACCCCCAATCAGGACGGCAGCTTTGCGTCCAAGCAGGTCCAGATCGGTGGCGATCTGGCAGCGGGTCGCAAGATCGACGTCGAGGTTCCGGGTCCGTACTCGCTCGTCACGATCGGCGGCTTTGTCGGCGAGACCTTCAAGGAAGGCTGGGCGCTCGGGTTTCCACCGTCGCAGCTCAAGGTCAGCGTCAGCGCGCCCGCCGAGGGTCGTCCCAAGGGCACGGTCCCAGTGACGATTCAGGCACAGGACGCGGGCAAAGGCGTGGCGCTGTCGGCGATCCTTGAAGTCTATGACAACCGGGTGCCGTCGCGGAGCCCGGCTACGCATCTGAACTCGGCGGTCGGGGACTCGCTGCGCAATGCCTCGCAGTCGGTGTCGTCGTGGAGCGACAATACGGGCTATGTCGAGTCAGACAGCGACGACCGGATGGTGGAGCGGGAAGAAGCGGCGGAAAAGTACGAGAGCAAGAAGAAGGACTCCGCGCCCTCGAAGCCGATGAAGATGATGGCGATGGCTCCTCCACCGGCCCCGGCGATGTCGGCGGCCCCAGGCAGCATCGGCGGGCTCGCAATGTCCGGTCGCGGCTCGGGCGGCGGCGGCATGGGCTACGGCGGCAAGATGGGCAAGAAGACTTCTTCGGGCGGCGGTGGGGGCAGCAGCGGAGGTCAGGGCGGTGAAGAGGACGACGGCCCCAAAGAAGAGGTCCGCGAGGGCGACAAAAAGGTCGTGTTCTGTCAGCGGATCGTCACCGACGCCAGTGGTCGGGCGCAGGTCGAGGTCACGCTGCCGCCGCAGACGGGTCGGGTGATGATGCGGGTGGTCGCGGCCCAGAAGCTGGAGTTTGCCCAGGGGCAGTCGGAGCTGGACGTGAAGCGGGTCGCGGGGGCGGAAGCGCGGCTGCCTCGGTCGTTTGTGCCGGGGGCCGAGCTTCATGTGCCGATCGATGCCATGAACAGCACCAAGGGGTCGCTGCGGCTGCTGGTGACGGGTCCGGGGGTGTCCAAGGAGTTTCAGGTGCCGCCCGGTCAGTCGA
>CALLYL010000236.1 GCA_937859535.1 uncultured Myxococcales bacterium | reverse complement strand
GTTTCCCCTTGCTGACAAGCCGATGGCGGCTGATGCCACACCGTCTGCCCGTGGCTACCGATCAGGTCGATCTCGCGCAGATCCAGCGACAGCTCCGAGCAAAAATCGGTGACGCCCTTCGCAAAGCGCTCACCCAGCCGAAACGACGCTTGGCACAGCGTACGTACGTCGATACCTGGCTTGAACAGCGAATGGATAAAGGCTTTTTCGGTGGAATCGTACGGAAAGGTAGTGGACTGGACGCCATGAATCTCGATGCCGAGACCATGGCCGGAAATATCGATGAGAGCACAGTCGAGCCCATCGCCGGAGGTTCCCGACATCAGCCCAACCACCTGCTTACGCTGCTGACCAAGCAGCCTTAGCAGCACTTGACTCATCCGAGGTTCCAGATCGGAACAAGCGACCAGTGACTAATAGTCGTCGTTGCCATCCCAGCGCCACTTGCCACGCTCACGCTCTTCGGGAGCTGGCCGACCGGTCGCCTTCTTTTCCTTGCCCTTGCGATCGGGCTTGGTGTTGTGGCGACGACCGCTCTCTCTCTGCGGACCAGGATCAAAGGCCGGGGCACCGAAGGGACGCATCGGTGGGCGCGGGCCCATCGGTCGAGGAGCACCGCCATCAGCACCGAAGCCACCACCGCCACCTGGACCCGCTCCCGGCGCACCAGGAGGTCGAGGTCGAGGAGCAGGTCGCTCACCAGGAGCCCGCTCTTGGGCTTTCTCGACGAAGACCGGTCTACCAGCGAGTAGCTTGTTGTTCCACTCGTTGATGGCAGAATCTGCGTCAGCGTCAGTAGCGACCTCAACAAAGGCAAACCCACGCGGACGGTTCGTCTCGCGGTCACGGGCAATGCGCACACTTTGGACCGTTCGGCCCCCCTGCGCAAAGGCATCCCGCAACTCCTGCTCAGTAATAGCGTAGGACAGGTTTCCCACAAACAGCTTGGTGCTCATTTGCTCCTTCTCTTTTGCCTCGGTGAAGCCCGCGAATAGGGCCGTTCTCACTCACGCGGCAATCGCAAAAACTTGCCGAATGCACGCGCATTAAAGGCGCACAAGTAGTTCCACGATAGGGGGGTTTCGGAGGTATGGCAAGAGCCATGTGGAGGGACGGTCAGCGAAGCTTCTAGCCTGACTTTTTGCGCTGCAGAATGATTCTCGCAAAGGCCGCTGCGGCCTCGTCTGCGACGAGCTTCAACTCGGCCACGAGCGGCTTAAGATCGCCCTTCAGTTCATCGGCATAGAGCACGCCGATACCGCGACCCTTGAACATGAGCGGAAGGAGCAGCAGCGGGCCCGATGAAGATCCGAGCGCGGTGAGTGCTGCTTGGTTTTCAGCGGTCTTCGGCAGCGGTCCAATGTGAGGCTCCTTCGCAGCCACCACCTCGGTAAACGGCGAGGGCTCTTCCGTCGAAAACTGCACCCACTTGAGCATATCGATGACGTGGCTCGGACCTCGACCATCGAGACAGGCAAACTGCTTCTGCTGAATAACAAATAGCCCCACTTGTTCGGCGAGCGGATACATCGCATCAAGTAGGATCGCGACCACCTCATCCCGCTGCCCGGCCTGGCGGAGTTGATCGATCTGGGTGTTGAAGTAACCACCACCAGGAGCCGCAGCCCCCGTATCGACACCGCCGAAAGCGCGAGCGAGCGCCTTGAGCGCCGCCGGTTCGAGCTGGCCAGCGGCAGGCTTGGTGGCTGCTACTGGCTGCACGGCAGGCTTGGCCGCTGGCGCGGTCGGAGCAACAGCGGGGGCAGTCTTGGCCGCTACGACGGGTTGCGCCACCGGTTTCGCTGGAGCCACCGGTTGAGCCACAGGCTTTGCGGCTGGCTGAACCGCACTAGGCGCGGGCTTCACAGGACTAACCGCAGGCTGGGCCACCGCAGGCTTCGCAGCCACAGCAGGAGCCACCGCAGCCGGCTTCGCCGCAATGGAAGTTGGCGCTACAGATGGGGCTGCAGCCACTGGTTTCGCTGGAGCGCTGGTCGGAGCCGGAGCCACTGCTACCTGCTTGGCCGCTGGCACCGGCTGGGCCACAGCCACGGGCTGTTGCACGACCGGCTTGGCCGCTGGAACTGCGGCAGGCTGGGCCACCACAACGGGCTTAACCGCCGCAGGTTGTGCGGCAGCGGGGGCAGCAGCGGTTTGAACGGCTGGTTTGACAGGTTGACCCGATACCGGCTGAGCGGCGGGTTGCGCGACGGCGGGCTTGGCTGCTGGCACCGAGGACGCCGCTGGGGCGGCCGCCGGTTTCGCGGCAGGGACCGGAGCGACCACAGGCGCGGGGGCCGCCTTGACGGGTGCCGGAGTGGCCGCTGGGACCGAGGCTGCCACCGGGGCCGGGGCTGCCACCGGGCCGGACTTCGCTGCCGGCTGCACTGCCGCCGGGGCTCCCGTTGGAGCGCCGGGCTTGCTGAGCACCACACCGTAGTGGGTCCGCAGCGCTTCCCGCATGGCCGTCGGTGATGCCACCGCACGATTGACCTCCGACAGCGTGTGCATGATGACCTGTTCAACGGCCTCATCATCGCTTGGGTCAACCATCGCCAGCGTCAAGTTGCCGCCGGCATCGATGTCCATCGGTATCACCCGCAACTGCGCAGCCAAGTCGGCAGGTATCGCGTTTAGAACATCCTTCGAAACCCGCGCCAACGCAGCAGCGGAGACACGCGGAATCTGCATGTTCTTTTGGAACGCGGAAACCAAGTGCTCTTCGTCAAGCAGACCGAGACGAAGGATCGCCTCGCTAAGCGAGCCACCGTCTCTTTGCTTGAGCGCAATGGCTGCGTTGAGCCCTTGGGGAGTTAGGACACCGGTCTTGAGGAATATCGCAGACGCTTTCTCTGGCACAGTATGTTTACTTCCCACTCTCCGACCGGAAAGTCAAGTGCTCACCGGGCGTTCCCTCGGGAGGGAGGACTTTCTTGGGGGCCTAAAATCGGAGGTCCACATTCAAAAAATTTTGAGGATTCGGTTCAGGGGTTGCAAAGCAGGGCTAACCGAACAAATGCCTCAGGATAAACCCGAGCACGACACCGACGAGCAATAGGCCCACTCTTTCAACGATCGAGGATGGCTTTGTTGCCGTGGACTGGAGCAGGGCTACACCTGGCGACTGGGGTGCCAGCGCGACTGGCGTCGAAGCCGCTGGCACTGTCAGCGGACCGGTCGTCTCAGACTGTGACTCGTCCTGTCTGATCGGGATCTTCTCGGAAGCCGTGGAAGCGATCTTGCCGCTTGCCGATCCTTGAGGGCTGACCGGCAACGCTGGAGCGGCTGGCGATGTCGCGATCGCTCCAGTGATGAGCGGATTGCGCTCTGTCGAATCGGAATCTTCCGCAGAAGCTACTTTTTTTGCTGCGGCGCTCTCTGCAATCGCAACGGGGCGACTGGGGGAGCTTGGCTCTCCGTAGGCGATCCGTTCAATTGGCACCGCGAGCCACATCACCTCTTCCATGGTGTTCGGGACGGTTGCCTGGTCCTCGATCACCGATGGCACTGCACCGCCCCCACCGAGTTGTAGTGCCACGACCTGAAACGAGGGCTTTGAATCGGCCTGTGACTGCGCTTGGCGAATCGCGGCCTGTGCGGAATCAGCGCTGCGCAGCCATGAGCCCACCAGAGCGTCGACCGATTGATCGATCGGTTCGCTTCCTTGCAGGGCCGTCAAAAACTCTGCGACAGATGCGTAGCGCCCAGTCCGCTCCTTGGCCAGTGCTCGCATCACCGCCGTTTCGACACCGCGAGGGATGTCCGGGCGCAACGCCCGCAGCGACTCAGCCCCTCCGCGAACGACCTGCATGATCGTCGCTGCTGCCGAATCCGCCTTGAAGGGACGACTGCTCGTCAGTGACTGATACAGCAGCAGCGCCAGCGCGTACTGATCCGATGCGGGTCCAACATCGATCGAAAATCCTGTGAGCTGTTCCGGAGCTTTGTACTCGGGATTGCTTACCAATGCGCCCGCTGCGGAGTCGTCCAGCAGCCGTGTCACACCTGCATCGAGGAGCCTCACCCGAGGCCGCACCGCATCACCGCTCTCGCAAACAAAGACGCGCTCGGGGTTGAGTCCTCGGTGGATGAGATCGAGTGCATGTAGCGAGTGAAGCGCGGCACCGATCTGCTGCGCACAGACCAGTGCTTCTGCCGTCGTCAATGCACCGCTCTTTCGCAACCGCGCCGAGAGTTCCTCTCCCGTCTCAAGGCCTAGCGCTTGGTAAGGCCGACCGTCGGAGGTCACTGCCGTCTCGAGGATCTCGGCAATACACGGATGCTGGAGAGTCGCCAGTTGCTGGGATTCAGCGACGAAACGGTGCCAAGGTTGACCGTCTGGATCGACGTGGAAGAAGCTCACGCGGCACGGTTGCCCAGACGGACCCACTGCCGCATACATCTCGCAAAGTCCGGTACGCTCACGGAGCCGTTCAATTGTGCAGATGCCTACGGTGCTGCCTTGCGGCAATTCTCTTCCCATAATGTAGGAAAAATTACTTTAAAAAATCTTGAGAAGCAATGGTGACGTTCCCAAGGGTTCGTAACTATCGACGATCCAGTCGATAATCTGTCCCGGCACATCTCCCAAGCCAACTACAGTTGTCGACGGCTTGAACCCGTCTTCCGGCTGGCCTTCCGACTGAATCTTGGGAATAATGTCGACATGTCGCAAGCGTACGACTCACAGCCGGTGATGGACGCCAACCGGGCTGCGATCCCGCCTGCTCCCATCGCTCACTCACCGAGCGGACAGCTCATCGGCTATCTGCAACAGGTTCGGAGGAGTCTACTCCGACGGGAAAAACTGCGTGTCTTGTTGCTCTGGCTGCAAGCAACCGGCGTCTGCGGTGCGGTGCTGCTGGTGCTCGCGGCACAGATCGGGCCCAGTTGGTTTTGGCTACCAATCATCGCTGGTTACTCGCTGCTGAGCCTGGTCTCACTCGGATGGATGCAAGTTCGGGTCACCAGTGAACGCACCAGCGACGAAGCCATGGCTCGCTTCGTTGGTGATCGCCTGCCCGATCTTCGATCAGAACTACTCTCTGCCGTTGAGTTGGAGCACGATATTGGGCCTGGTCCCGAGAGAGCGCTCGTCGATGAGCTAGTCCGCCGAACCGTAGCAGCGCTGGGGACCGTGAAGCCGGTCTTGCTCGTCGATAAGTGGCCTGTTCGGCAGGCCGCAGCAACGGGGTTCATGCTGCTACTTTTTGGACTATTTGCGACGGGAATTGGGCTCCTACCGCTCGCCAAAGGTCTGCATACTCTACTGACGCTGTCTCCTCCTGAGCCGGTGACGATCGCAACGGAGCCACTCCTTGGTGATATTCGCCTGCTCCTCGTCTATCCGAAGTACACCGGGCTTCAGCAGCGGACGATCCCTGGTTCGACGGGAGACATCATGGCGCTGCCAGGCACCCAAGTGCGGATCGAGGCGTGGGCACTGGTCCCCGTCGAAAGGGCACAACTTGTGCTAACAAATGAGGCTGGTGAGTCGAGTCAGCCCGTTCAAGTTGGCAAACCCAAAAGCGGCCAAGACTCTCCACTGCCACTGTTGTCGGTAAGCCTGACGGTGCAGAAGCCCGGAAGTTATCACTTTGTCATCAAAAACGGGCACAAGGCACTGCTACGAGAGGGTCAGAATCACCGAATCGCGGTCGAAATTGACCATCCGCCGCGCATTGATTTGTTTGCTCCAGCAACAGAACTTGAGGTGACTTCGACGCGCCGAATCGAGCTCGCGTACAGCGCCGAGGACGACTTTGGGCTGGGCGATATCGATTTGGTCTATCGCATCGGAGCGGGACCGGAGCGACGCCGCAGGCTTCGTTCAGTTCCGACGGGGGACAGCAAGCCCGAAGACAAGCAGGCCCACAAAAGTGCTCTTTCGACACCGCTCGTACCACGCAACCTAGCGGCCAAGATTGAGTGGGATTTGAGCGAGTTGGAGCTTCAACCAGGCGTGCGCGTGGTTTATTTCGCGGAGGCACGCGACCTCAACAACGTGACGGGTCCGGGCGTCGGTCGATCTCGGGAATACGCGCTTTTTATCCAGAGTCCCCGTCAGCGACAAGAAGCACTGCTGGCAAGCCAGGCTCAACTTCGCGAGCAAGCCGTGCAACTACTGGCCGATCGCATCGATCTCCTGCGCACGCTCGGCAAAGACGCAGCGGAACTAAGTAGCGATGGGGCCGATCGGGCCCAGGCCGTGCATCGCAAGAGCGAGACGTTTCTGCTGCTGATCGGTCGAGTACAGCAAGATTCGGCTCGAGGCGACAGGCCCACCAAGGATCTGCTCGCCGCGCTGCAAGAGATTGCGGATCGGATCGGCAAATTGAACCAGGAAGAGGCGACGCTGGTACAGGACTTGCGCAAGGCGATCGGCAAGGGTGCGCCCAGACCTTCCCGTAGCTTTGGACGAGAGGTCTATGCCCACAATGATCGCCACGTCATCGAGCTAGAGCGGGATGTGCTCCATCTGGACGATCTGATTGGCAGGCAACGGCTGGAAGAGCTGCTCTCGATTGGCGATGAGATGGCGCAGCTTCGGGACCGGATGCGACAGCTTCTGGCCGAACACAAGAAGAATCCGAGCGATGCACTCCGTCGAGAAATCGAGAGAGAACTGCGCGCCTTCGAGCGACGAATTGCCGAACTGGCCGAAAAAGCGCGAGCTCTGTCCGATGAGGTTCCCGACGAATTTATGAACCGAGAGGCGATGGGTCACAGCGACATGCAGGGCCGCATTGATCGCTTGCGGGACATGCTCCAAAAAGGCGATCTCCAGCATGCGCAAGAAGAGCTTGAACGGATGTCGCAGTCCCTCGATCAGCTCGTGCGTGGCATGGAGCAGAGCCTGCAAGGCTACCGACGAGAGCGATTCAATGCCGAGGAAAAGGCGCTGGCCGAGCTCGAGAACCAACTCGCCGATTTAAGCCATGACCAGCAGCAGCTCAAGCAACGAACCGAGGAAGTCAGACAGAGCGCCAGTAGCAGGGCCAGGCAGATGCTGCGCGATCGAGCCGACTCCCTGTCACGACGACTGCTGCCAGATATCCAGAAACTGCGACGACTGCTAGACGATATCGACGTCGACCCACTGGGCCCGTGGGGTACCGACGAGATGGCCAAGGTTCAGCAGCGACTCGATGACGTGCTGCGCATGCTCGACCAGGGCGACCTTGAAGAAGCCAAAGCGATGGCGCAGGAAGCCGAGCAGTCGCTGGGACGCATCGAAGAGGAGCTACGCGGGGAAGAACAGGCGGCGAGATGGGGTCAGCGACAACGACTGGCGAAGTCACGAAGTAAGGCCGAGCAAGGCAAAGCGATCGCGCAGGACATGGCCAGCGAACTCGATCGCGCCCTGCCTCGACCTGAGGATCTAATGAACCCAAGTGAGCGACGACAATTGGGTGAACTTCGTACCGGTCAAGAGCAGCTCCGGAAACGCAGCGGTGAGTTTCTGCGCGATCTGCAAAAGCGCGCCCGAGACACCAAAGACGCGCCCCAACTAGAGCGGCTCAGCAATGACGCACAGGGGGTGCTGAAAAAGGCCGGTTCATTCATGGAGCAAGCGGAGGGCGACCTGAAGCGACTGGTTCCGCGCAGCGCAGCATCGGCACAAGGACAAGCGATGGATCAGCTCTCTCAACTTCGCAAAGAGATGCAGAACGCTCGGCGTCCTCACAGTGACGGCATCGGCATGCGCTCGGAGCGTGAGCCGATCAAGATTCCCGGTGCCGACGAGTACCGTCCGCCGAAGGAGTTCCGCAAGGACATCCTCGATGCAGCCAGACGTGAACCACCCACCGAATATCGAGAGCAAGTCCGTCGCTACTACGAGGAGCTGATCCAGTGAGCGCGTTCCGAATCTACTGCTGGGCCATGCTCGGGCTACTGCTCAGCGTCAGTCCATCACTGGCTCGTCCGGTCGATCCATCACTGAGCAAGATCAGTCGGCTACTGTTCGAGAACCGCATTGAAGAGGCCGACGCCGCACTCCAGCCAATCGAGTCCAGCCGCCCCTCCGACGCGTCGGTGCTACTGCTCCGTGGTGAAGTCCTGTTTCAGCGCGGAAGCTACGACGATTCGGTGAAGGTGCTGCGCAAAGCACTGACCGACCCACGATTGCCCGTAAGTGAGCAAACCGAGGGTCGGGCCATGCTCGATTTGGCGACGGCAACGGCGGAAGCAACCCGTGGGATGGAAGAGAAAGTATCCCCCAGTGGTCACTTCGTGTTCCGCTACCGACGAGGCAAGGATGAGGTCTTGATTCCTTACGCCAGCGCCGCGCTCGACAAAGCGTGGACCGCGCTGGCTCAAGACTTCGGAGATGGGGCTGATCCTGAGGCCGCCGCTCCGATTCATCCGATTCGGGTCGAAATCTATGAAGAGATTGCCGACCTTGCCCGTGTATCGACGCTGACGCTGCGTGAAATTGAGACTTCCGGAACGATCGCGCTGTGCAAGTGGAACCGGCTGATGATCGTCTCTCCGAAAGCGCTGTTGCGAGGCTATCCGTGGCTCGACACGTTGACCCACGAATACACGCACTACATCGTTTCTCGCGTGGGGCGAGGCCTAGTCCCCTTATGGATTCACGAAGGACTTGCAAAATTCGAGGAGAAACGCTGGCGTGGACCCTCGGGTGGGGGACTGAGTCCGGCCATGGAGCAACTCCTCACGACGGCACTCCAAAAGCGACGACTGATTTCCTTTGAGCAGATGTCACCGTCGATGGCCAAACTACCGTCGCAAGAAGACACAGCGCTAGCGTTTGCTGAGGTCTACACCTTCGTCGAATACCTTCACGGTCGAGCCGGTTTTACGGGCATTCGCTCACTGGTCAAGTCGCTCTCCGAAGGTCTCGTCGAAACGCGAGCGATGCACAGTGCCTTTGGCGTATCCTTCGACGAGCTGGACCATAGTTGGCGGAGTGCGCTGCGAAGCCGCAAGGTACGCTCTCGATTCGGCCCGTACGCAGAAAAGCTGCGATTTCGTAAGCCCACCGGTGGCAAGCCGCCAGCGACGGAAGACGATGAATCGGGAGACATCAGCGATCCCAAAGTCCGTGGTTTTGTCCGCTTGGGAGGTCTGCTCCGTGCCCGAGGTCGACTCCCCGCCGCCGCGTTCGAATACGAAAAGGCCGCGAGTCAGGCCGGTGCCCCACATCCGCTCGTCGGACTGAAGCTGGGACGAACTTACCTCGAATTAAACGACGCAGAGAGAGCGATCTCCGCTTTGGAACCAGCGAGTGAGCAGTATCCAGATTGGGCAGGTCTGCAAGCCACGCTGGGAAGTGCGTATTTGCGCAAGGGCGACCTCGCCAAGGCCGAAGTAGCCCTGGAGGGAGCAATCTCCACCAGTCCATTCGATCCGGGCGTCCACTGCGGTCTGAAGGCGATTTACGAGCAGCGCAAAAGTCCGCTCTTGGACCGAGCCAGCCGCGCCTGCAACCTACTCAGCGGACACTAACCAAGTAGCTCATCGAGTGTCACCGAACGCAGTCCCCTCTTGCGAAGCAGAGGAAGGAGCTGCGCCAGAACCTCCGGGGCGATCGTAGTCCGGGTCATTACCTGATTGGACCGTCGCTCACTGCCATCGTGAAGCAGCAAGATGGCACCGGGCCGCAGTGCTGGTTCGAGACGGGCAAGCGCAGCCTCGACCGTTGTACTTGCCCAGCCATCCCTGGCCTTGGCCGACCATCCGACGAGCTGCAAACCAAGCCGCTGCACCGCCGCAATGATCGGCGGCGAAAGAATCCCGATCGGTGCCCGGAAAAAGCGAGGCGGAGCGGCTCCAGCGTCGACAATGCTCTGCTGGGCTTGCGAAAAGTCCGCGACCAGTCGCGCCACCGGCCCAAATGCCGTTGCCCAGGAGTGTCGCTGCGAGTGGTTTTCCACCTGATGCCCTGCCTCGACCAGTCGAGCAATCAACGCTGGCTGTGCGGCTGCCCGCTCGCCAATCACGAAGAACGTCGCTTGCGCCCCGTATTGCGCCAGCAGGTCGAGCACCCTCGGCGTCGTCAGCGGATCGGGTCCATCATCGAAAGTCAGTGCAACCAGCGGTCGGTCCGTCGGTCCTGACATCAGAATCCGCCCAAAGACGCCAGATCTCGCGATGAAACTACCGATGCCAATCAGAACAGCACGCAGCAGCAAACTCCATCCGAACCACGACGCCGGGGCCTTGTGCAGAAGCCATAGGGCCAGTCCCAACAGACACAGCACCGACGACAAGTGATAAAGCGACCGGCCCCACCGAAACGAATAGACGCCGCGACTTGTCATCTGTGGCTAGAGCACGCGCAGCGCATCGCGCGAACGCAGATCCCGCTCGATTCGCTCGATTTCGGTCGAAATTGTCGAAGGAAGCCGATTGTGAAAGGCCAAGAGCCGGAGCTTGGCTTGTAGCTGTTTCGCCTCGTCCGTCTCGTGGGCAGCCAACCGTTCTCGAACTTGCTCAAGGAGCCGACTGCTCAGATCCGGATCGGCAGAAGTCGCCGCTTCGACGAGAGCAGACGCATGGATTGGGCTCAGTTGGGCCGCTTCAAGCAACCGCATCGCCTGGAGCATGGCCGAGGCAGTCGACGAAGCCGCTCTCAGGTAGGCATCATGAGCCAGTTCGGACTCGCCCGCCTGACGGTACAGTGCAGCGAGCAGTTCCCACGCTGGCCCGGCCTGCGGATCACGCGAAGTGGCCTCGATCAGCAACTTATGAGCCTGCTCATCGCTACCTTCTTCAAGCGCTAGCTCGGCCAGTTCCATCGGGTACAGCGACGCACCGTGATCGCGCTTCCGACCGAGTTGTGCGCGTTTGCGCCGGATCTCGATGCGCAGCACGCCGTCCTCTTCATCGAAGACATCGCGAAACTCACCGTCGCGGTCCACGAGCAATGCTTCTCGCGACATCGCCACATCGAGCCAGGTTGCAAAGTCGCTACCAGCGATCAGTGGATCCGGCTCCTCATCATCGACGACCAGAACCTGCCCTTGGCGGGCAAGCCACAGCAGACCATCGCTGCACTCACCGATGAGCAGCCGATCACCCGCTGCCAGGCAAACCTGTTCAGTCGACAGCAACAGCAGCGATTCGTGAAACATCGTGCCGCCATTCCAGGTCGCCAGAAACTCGCGATAGTCGGAGGAAGGCAGCCCGGACACCCGCTGCTCCAACGTGGCTAGCTCCGCCGCCGTCGCAGGCGAAGCGAGCGCATGCACGCCAACCGGATGGCGTGACAAAGCGAGACGAACGGACTCGAAGAAGGACATGAGAAGGCGGGAGTTATAGCGCGACTACTTGACGTGCGGGCAAGGAGCCGGGACTTTGGCGCGCTTTTCGGCGTCTTTGAGCTGTTTGATGGTGTTGGCGCTTAGCTTTTCACCACCAAGCCGCCCCGCAGCGCACAGCGCGTCGAAACACTCGCGATAGAGCTTCTTTTTGCAAAACTCTTCGCCGCCAGGGATCAGCTTGTTGCGGAGCGAAGTGCCCAGCTCGGTTCGCTTTTTGCTGTCGAGCGACATCGAGTCGTAGATCCGAAGAGCGGCCGTAAAGCCATCGGGGTTGTTCTTTTCTAGCTCGGTGATGCCCTGCCGGTGCTTCGACTCATCGTCGATCGCTCGACTGGCCTGAGCACGAATCCGAATCCCATCGAGGTTGGCCGGATCGGTCTCCAATCCCTGCTCTGCAAGATCTTTGGCCTTCGTGAAGTCCAACTTATCGAGCGCCTCTTTGGCCGCAGAGACCTTCACGGCAGCGTCACTGACCCGCTGGTTGAGCTGTTTTTCAACCTCGGCCTTGGACGCACCGCCAGGGACCGCCAGCTTCACGATCCAGAGCAACCAGACGAGACCCGTCACTGCTGCAAGACCAAAGAAGACGGGCTTAGCCCACGGCGGCGACACGACCACTCCACCGGTGCCTTCGATGCCCTGTCCTGCCCTGCTACCGCCGCCTGCCCCATCAATACGGAACGAGAGCTCACCAAACCGAACCGTATCGCCGGGACCACACTGTGCCGTGGCGACCTTGCGACCGTTCACGTAGGTGCCATTCGACGAATTGAGATCTTCGACCTCGATACGACCGTTGCCGAGCCGCTTGATTTTCGAGTGCTTGCGAGACATCGACTGATCATCGAGGACCAGATCGTTGCCAACACCACGTCCGACGGTCATCTCCGGCACAGGTGGCAAGTCGAAGATGCGACCATTGAACTGGCCACCCTCAGCAATCAAGCGAACCAAGTCCGCCGAGGGCTGCGGTGGCCCTCCCATCGGCATTCCACCCATCGGTGGACCCGACATCGGCATCATACCCGACATCGGCTGCCCCATCATTCCGGGCATCTGGCCCATGCCTGGCATCGGTGCCATGCCTGGCATGCCCATCATCGGCTGCTGCATCGGTGCCATGCCTGGCATGCCCATCATCGGCTGCTGCATCATCACCGGCTCGACGGTAATTCGAAACTCAGCAATCTCGACGTTGACACCAGGGCCAATGGGCGTCGGTGAGTTAGGGTTTACGCGCACCCCATTGACGAGGACACCGTTGGCGCTGCCTTCGTCCATGATGGTTGCGCCAGTATGGTCGACGCGGATCTTACAGTGACGACGGGACACGCTCGCCGACTGGAGCACGAGTCCCCGGTCGGCGTCACGACCGATGGTCACCTCGCCAACGTCGATCTCCTTGCGGGCGATCTCGCGGCCTTCACGGGTATGGGTGGCGATGATTCTCCACACAGAAGCTCAACCTGACAGAGGGTTATCCCGCAAAAGCGGGCACATGACCAGTGGCCACGAACTGTCCGTCGCCACCCTCGGGTTTGAAGGTAAAGATAGGGATTAGGTCGATGCCACCTTCTTCAGCTAACGTGACTTCGGAAATCTCCATGACCCGATAGGCTCCGGCGGCGGTGCGTCCGACATGTACCGCGAGGTTCACGGCGTTTGCAAGTTCCTCGCGCAGAGCTTTTCGGCTCGGGGACTCACCGGACAATCGGGCGAGCGATTCCAACCGACCCAGCGCTTCCCGCGCCGAAGCAGCGTCAACACCAACCACCACGCCCTGCCCACCGGCAAGACACGCAGCGACCTCGAAAGCCTCGGGTCCACGCACATCGGTGATCAGCAGGTGATCGGGGTGCATCCGCACGGCCTGACCAATCACCTGGCGCATCTCTGGGCCACGAGCAAAGAGTCCAATCCAAGCGGAGTTTGTCCCCGAGAGGTCCAGTTCGCTCACTGGTTCGACGGTAATGACCCGTGATCCGGCAGCCGTTGCACCACCGAGTGCACCCAGCATGACCAAGCGACCGTAGCCTGAAACCAGCAGGTTACGACGCTCGCGCATGCAAACCTCAAGGAACTCCGACATTGCCGCCGAGAGCACATTCTGGCTAACCAAATCCTGCAGACGTCCGCCAGATTTGCGAACACGCTTGAGCACCAACGACGGAACTCGTGCCAGGGGGGGCAGCGCAGCTTGCAGCAGCACACCGTTTTCCAATCGCACTTCCAGCAGTGTCTGCTCGGTCTTGGCGGACACCTTGCTCGCCAAGCGATGAATCGCTCGTTGCACAGCGGCCGGTGACGTAAACAATCGCTCGCTGAGGCTCTGACCGGTTCCGCGATCGACAAAAATTCGATCATGTCCTGCGACCGCAACCTCGAACACGCTCTCATCGTGGAGCAACTCATCAAGCGGACCGGCTCCGACGAGCTCGGCCATTGCCTGCTTGGCTAGACCTTCCGAGTCCAAACCGAGCGGCAGCGGGAAGACTTTTTCGGCATGCTCCTTGACCACCCGTTCCAAGCGAGACGAGGCGTCATGGAGCTGTTCCGGTGACGCATTCTGCAGTGAGAGTTGCTCGATCGCCTTGTTCACCACCTGGCTAAGCGCCTCAAAGTGGCGACGACGCTGGGGATCATCGCTGGCAATGCTAGCGGAGGCAGCCGGACGAGCCGTCGCCGGCGCTGATGACGGACGAGGAAGGGGCCGCGCTGAACCGAGCGGTGATGAACCAGCCGCAGACGTTGGACGAGACAAGGCAGGCCGCAGCGGAGCCGGAGCCGGAGCCGGTGCCGTCACAGGCACCGAAGCGGGTACAGCCGACGAAAACGAACCAGCCGGTGGACTAGCCACGGGCGGTGGAGAGGAAGCCGCGCTCGCTGGAGCAGGGCCCGGAACCGGCGTATCTGCCGACGGAGATGCCGTCATTGCAGGGGATGACAGCTTCGGAGCGGGAGCGTCACCGCCCATCATCGTAGCCTTATCCGAGATACGATCCGACGGGACAACCGGCCGATCGAGCACCCCCAAGCCAGGCTTGTCACCGAACAGCCGTTGGAGTTTTTCGTCTCGAATGGCTTCATTCGAGACAGTCGGTCGAACCGGAGCTTCATCGATGGCCGGGGCCTTAACCGATAGCCGCCCGGGAAGCGGGGGGAGCGGGGGACGTGACGGAGGCCCTGCACTCGGCGGCGGCGGAACGGCAGGCGAGTCGCCCTTCTCTGAGTCGCCCATCACATCGCCACTCGGCATGTCCATGCTGGTTGGCTCTGCGCGCAGCGGCATCGGCGGTAGTGGACGATTGCCGCGAGGTGGCGGTGGCGGCGCGGGACGAGGCCCACCACCTTCTGCGGCACCAGCACTGTCGAGGTCCGAGGTGGAGCTACTTGCTGCGCCGGTGCCTTCCTCGATCGTGACGATGAAGTCACCGACATAAATCTTGTCCGAGCCCTTGACGACCAGCGGACCGGTGATCTTGCGCCCGTTGACGAACGTGCCGTTCGTGCTCTTGAGGTCAACGACGATGAATTTGCCGTCTTTGAAGACGATGCGCGAGTGGCGCTTGGAGATGTTGTTGCGAGGCAGGACGATATCATTGCCAGCGACGCGACCGATGGTGATCTCCGGTCGGTCGAATTCCATTCGCTTTGTCTCGCCGCCCTTCTCACTAATCAGGATGGAGAACATCTCTCAGCACGCTCCTTGGAGATGGCTTTGCTCTCGAGCAAAAGCCGAACCGATTGCGCGATAACTTACCTTTTCCGACGCTGACAGGTCAAGCTCTTTTGCCGCACAGACGCGCCTAGGTGCCCTGTTTGTCCCCACAAGCTGACGATCTGGCCAAGCCCCGAGCCAGGGTGACCGCTTGCAACAGAAGACAAATCCAGTAGAACCGCGTAGCCGCAATATGTTGCGACGATATCAAATTCTAGCTCTCGCTTGAATACTTCCGACTTGCTGTTGTGGCTGAAACCAAGCGCCGTCAGCCGACCTACAGCAGCGACAAAGACGCAGATTGTCGTCAGCAGTCGCCCTGTCTGCGCAATATCTCGGCGTGCTATTTCGTAGTCTTATGAGGATTTTCCGCGTTTTTGGGTTGGCCCACCTGATTGGCCCTCTTGCTGCAGGGCATTCACCCGCCCGCTCCAGATCGATCGGTACCGCTGCTGGACTCATCGGTGCTGCGTTGCTGCTTGTTGGTTCTGTGAGCGATACACGCAGCGCACCAAAATACTTCATGAAGGTTCGTGACACCGAGTTGGCCGCAGGGGTCGAGGCACAGGCCGCCAAAAACCTCTCCGAAGCCGCAACGCCAGCCAGCGATCAGGGCAAATCGGACAGTGCTCCGGTGGCAACCGCTCCGCAAGCCACGGCGAGCAGCAAGCCGGTCGCCGTGGGTGAAATGGTGCGCACGGTACTCATCGACACGCTGCGCAAGCAGCCCGATGTCACGTTGGAGTTGGAGAGCCCGATCGCAAACACCGAGGCTGTCAAGGCCGAGTGTAAGCGCAAAGGACTGCGGGCGTTCGAGCTAGCGGTGCGCGTGCTGCGATTCGATCGGGGGCTCAAGCCACCGGTGGCCGGGAAGCGCTTTCGCCTCCTAGAGCAGAACGTGAAACTGTCCGTCGTGGGAACGACCTATCCCGAGGGACTGTTGGCGGTGGGAGGCGACGGTGAGTCGACCATCCAGATCGAGATCGGCGAGCGGGTGACCCCGGGTCAAGAGCGCGAGGTTCTCGAAGAGGCCGTAAAAGACGCCGTCGAGCAAGCCGTGAAGCAAGGCATGCTCAAGCTTTCTCAGCCACGAGGAAAACCCACCGCTGAAAAGCGTAAGCGCAAGTAGGACACCGACTTGACCGCTTAGACGCTCGATGATAAGCCGCAGGCCTTATCTCTCCCCGGAGAGAGTGGAGGCCGATCGATGTCCCAGCGTCTTGGTTCCCGAACAGCGACGGAAGATGACTCACCAGAGCATGAGCCAGACGACGACATGTCCTCAGGCGAACGTGCCACAGCCAGCCACGACCTGCCATCGGCCCTACGTGGTGCCACGGACGGCCATGCGGACAGCCCGGAACACGAAGCGGATGACTAGCCCGGTGTTGTACGAACCTCACCGAAAACCCGAGAGGATCCGACTAGGGCGATAACAGTGCCGCGCCTCGGGCGATCATCTCTTCAGGAGCTGAATGCGGCAGCGGGCGCATCACCGCGTGTGCAGCAACCAAGTCTACCCACAGCGGTAGCCGCGCACCACCGCCAGAAAGCAGCACGGCATGGAGCTGCGACGCTTTGAAACGAGCCGAGCGGAGCGCTATCTCGATCACATCCAAGGCTTTGCGCAGCTCGTCTTCGACCAGCAGCGAGAGCTGCTCCCTGGTCAGCTCTGCAATGAGATCAACCGGGGCGTCCGCCATCGCAATCAAGCCGGGCAGCCGCACCGTTACCAGCTCGCTCTCGCTGAGGCGCCACTTGGCCCATTCAGCAGCCAGCCGTAGTCTCGCCAGCGTCTTGCGATGCGGCCACACCGCGAGTCCGTGCTCGCGTTGAAAGGCTCGGCCCAGGTGGTCGGCAAGCCGCTCATCGATTAGATCGCTACCGATATTGCACTGCGCCGTCGACAGGACCGTAAAGCGACCGCCCTGCTGACCGAGCAGAGTCACCTCGATATGAAAGGCACCGATGTCACAAATCAACACCGCTTTGTCGTCGGGCAGCTCGCTCGCTTGGATCCCGTAGGCCTTTGCGATCGCCAGCGGTTCCAACACAGTTTGGACGACCCGAAATCCGGCCAGCCGAGCCGCATCGATCATCGACTGGTGCTGCTCGGGAGCGAAGTGGCAGGGTACCGCGATGGTCGCCGCTTGCAGGGAGTTGCCTAGCCGCTCCTCCGCGAGATCCTTGATCTGGCTGAGCACCACCGCACACAACTCAGTTGGTGAGAAGCGCTTGCGATCCAGCTCAAGCCGCTGCGAGGTGCCAAGGTGTCGACGGAGATTGCCAACCGAGCGCTCAGGCCACAAGAGCAGTTGCCTCCGAGCGCTATCCCCGACATGCAGCGCGCCTTCGCGATCCAGACCGACGACGGATGGTACAAGGCGATGCCCGGTCAGCGTCTCAAGGAGGACGCTCCGATCGCTTTCGACCCATGCGGCACGTGCAGCACTGGGACCAAAGTCGATGCCGATGCGGGAAACCGCCATCAGAGGGGATGAAGCGAGCGGTTAGAGGATCTCGACGCCTGTAGCGACCAGGGCCAGTGTGTGCTCTGGAGCTGTCACTTTGCGGGCCGCCGTGCCTTCTTTGGCCGCATCCTCGGCAAAATGCTGGGCCTCAGCCGCCGAGATGGTCTTGGCAGCAAAGTGTCCCTCGACGGTGGCGTTCTTCCCAATGCAGTCTTTGGGAACAAAGAAGCCGTAGTCTTTAAACGAAATACGAACCGACTGGGCCCCCGGGTCTCCGCTGGTCAAGGTCATCCAGCAGCCCTTTTTCTGACACACCCCGGAGACCTTGCCGGTCACCTTGATGTCCTTGTCGTTGTACTTGAGCGGATCAGCGAGCACAGCCTGCGCGGTGAGCGGAGCGGCAGCAGACAGCGGAGCGCCAAACTTGCCAGAAACCGCGACAACCGCAGGGGCCGCCTCAGCAGGTGGGGCCGCAGCCGGAAGCAGTGCCGGCAGAGCGGGCTTGGCAGGCTCGATCGAAGCAGCGCTGGGAGTCGTCGGCTTATTGCAAGCCCCAACGGACAGCGCGGCAGAGACAGCAAACGCAAGCAACGGAGCAATCGTCGGACGCATGCCGCCAAGCAAGCCCGCTCCATCGCGATCTGTCAAGTCCCCCTCACCCTGATCCATATTGGCGCAGACGGCGATCGGTGGATCAGGCGAGTGATCCAGGGTGATGCAGCACCCCGCAGGTCGAACGCTCCGCCATCACTCTTTCCAAAGCGCCCGACATCCGGCGTTTCCGACGAAGATCGTGCCCCGATCCTGCCGCAGTTTCGCGCCCCCGCCTGCGTTGGCACAAGCGATGCATTGGAACCGATCAGTCAAACCACTGACAAGGACTCTCGACCATGTTTTCCGTAACGTTTTGGGGCGTTCGTGGCTCTATCGCGACCCCTGGCCCAGACACAGCGCTCGTTGGTGGCAACACCTCTTGCGTCGAGGTTATTTGTGGAGCTCGCCGAATCGTCCTTGATACGGGCACCGGGATGCGGTTGCTAGGCCAACGCATCCTGCGTGATCAAAAAGCAGGGCTGGTTCACCCTGCCGAGCTGAGCGTCTTTTACAGTCACCTGCACTGGGACCATATGCAGGGTCTGCCGTTCTTTGCGCCACTTTACTCTCCGACGAGTACGCTCCGCTTTTTCGGACCCAAAGGGGTCGAACGGGCACTGCGCACCCAGATGGGCGAGCCCGGCTTTCCGGTAAAACTCGACGATGTGCCATCGCGGCTGCTGTTCCGAGAGTTGTGCGAAGGCATGGTGGTTGAGCTGGCAGACGAACTGGTGATCACCTGCGCCCGCTTAAACCATCCGGGCGGGGTGCTCGCGTATCGAATTCAGTACCAAGACCACGCGATCGTCTATGCGACCGACACCGAGCACTACAGCGTGCCCGACCCGAAGCTGGTGCGACTGGCTGCGGGGGCAGACCTGCTCATCTACGACGCTCAGTACGACGATGCGGAGTATTCAGGTGCGCAGGGCGGCGTGCCGCGCACCGGATGGGGACACAGCACCTTCAGCGAGGGAATCCGTGTCGCGGATGCTGCCGGCGTTGGCAAGCTGGCCCTGTTTCATCACGATCCCAGCCACGGCGACGACCATGTTGCCGCCATCGAAGCAGCAGCGCAAAAGACCCGACCGGGCACGTTTGCCAGCCGTGAAGGTCAAACCCTGGTGCTCGCAAGCTCGTCGGCCCTATCGTCACGGGTGGCGGTCGCTGCATGAGCGGCTTTTTGATACCGTTACTGGCGATGCCCAAGCCACCCCGGCTCGCCCATGCTTCCGAATCGAACAGCGCTGCGAAGAGTGGTGCGGTGGATCGCCGCTCGGTGTTACTGGCGCTGCTCGATCTCATCCGCACGGAGGTTGATCTCGATACGCTGCTCCGGCGGGTGGTCGATCTGTTGGCCCAGACGATGGATGCCGATCGGGCGACCCTGTTTCTCATCGATAAACAGACAGGAGAGCTGGTGTCGCGGGCCGCTCATCTTCCAGAGCTTCCCGAAATTCGGCTGCAATTGGGACAAGGGATCGCCGGGATGGTGGCGCAGACCCAGCGACCGATCAACCAGCCTCATGCCGACGACCACCCGCGCTTTGCGGCCAGCATTGATCGGCTGACCGGCTATAAGACGGTGACGGTACTCGCGGTGCCGGTGCTGGGAGAAGCAACGGACGGAACCCGCGAACTGCTCGGGGTGATCGAGGTCTTAAACAAGCAGCGCGGCAATTTTGACGATGACGACCGTGAGCTTCTGTGCGAGCTGGCCGATGAGGTAGCGACGGCGCTGAACCATACGCAGTTGCCACAGCGGGTCACGATGAAGACCCCCGAGCGCTACCACCGCATCATTGGCACCTCGCCGCCCATGCAGCGCGTCTACGAGATCATCGCTCGCGCAGCAGGTACGACCGCAACGGTGCTCATTCGTGGCGAATCGGGGACCGGCAAGGAGCTGGCGGCGCGGGCGATCCACGTCAACTCGCAGCGGGCTCGGGGTGCCTTTGTGAAGATCGACTGCACCTCCATTCCCGAGGGACTCATGGAGTCGGAGCTGTTTGGTCACGAGCGCGGCGCGTTCACGGGTGCCGAGCAGCGTGTCCTTGGCAAAGCGGAGCTGGCGGATGGTGGCACGCTGTTTCTCGACGAGATTGGCGATCTGAAGGGCAGTCTGCAAGGCAAGCTGCTACGGCTGCTGCAAGATCGCGAGTTTGAGCGAGTCGGGGGTCGCAAGACGCTTGCGGTCGACGTACGCATCGTGGCGGCAACCAATCGCCCTCTCGAAGCATTGGTCGATGCGGGGCAGTTTCGGGCCGACTTGTACTACCGGCTGAAAGTGATCGAGCTGGCGATGCCGTCGCTGCGTGAGCGAAGCGGGGATGACGTCGAGCGGCTGGCGCAGCACTTTGTGAAGCTGTACGCGACCAAGCACAACAAGGCCGTGCGCGGCATCTCTCCCGAGGCCATGCGCCGACTTCGTGACCATCGCTGGCCCGGCAACATTCGCGAGCTGGAGCACTGCGTCGAGAGCGCGGTCGCGCTATGTCCAGGTGCCGAACTGACCTCGGCCGATCTTCCGCTCCCACTCTCCTCGCACAGCACGCCACGAACGATCTCCGAACGATCGCTGGTAGATGGCCATTCCTTCGCTCCTGCCGCCGAGTCGCCGCCGAACCAGCAGGGACTATTTCTCCCTGCCGATCTGTCGCTTGCCGACGCAGAGCAGCGCTATATCCGTCACACGGTTGCGCGATTCGGCGGCAATCGCTCCGAGGCGGCCCGGGCGCTGGGAATCGGACGAAATACGCTACTTCGCAAGCTGCGTGAGGAATAGCGGCCCCGAAGAGGCCCACTGGCACTACGGGAAAACGACGCTTGCCGTCGAAACAAACGAGTTGGGAGACACCGCGCACTGGGCGTAGCAGCGAAGCACTCCACCGGTTGGACGCGCCGCCTGCATCAGCGAGTAGATCGTACCCAGTCCAACGATGTGACGGCGATCGCGCTCCCGTTTGATCTCGGCCAGGAAGGTCTGACCATCCCCCATCAGCAAGGGCTTTAGCGTCTGGTGATCGCGACGCTCTAGTGAGTCACGGTCCTCATCGCTGATCGCCTGGGCATCACCAAAACGCGGGCCCACGTGGGCCAGGTCCGCCGCCGCAAGCCACAGCACTCGGTCGCCACTGGCTTGACGTTCTCCGACGCGATGCTGCAAGAGAGTCAACACATCGTCCAGTAGACGTGGCCCAGAGACTTCACTCTCGCGACCCGGCGGAATCGCCGCATATTCGTGCAACGAGCCGCACAGGATCGGCACCACCTTGGGCTCCACGTCCACATGTCCGCGCCGCTGCCGCTCCGCTAGCACGAAACGCAGCCAGATCAGGGCGACTTCCAGCGAGTGTTCGTTGCGGTGGTGAAATTCATCCCGTGACAGAAGCTCGCCCAGTTCTGGGCTAACGGCGGTGGCATCGGCGATCACCTGATCGACCAGCGCGATATCGGTGGCCAGCGCACCCAGTGGCGTTTGGTAGTGCTTGCGAGTGAACGTCAGCGTCGGATCAGCCGCGCTGTGATCGCATCCCAGAAGGATGATCAGCGACGGTAGCTCTGCGGCATCAATGAGAGGCTTGAGCGCCCAAGCATATGCCGGACCGCCGATCTTCAGCTCGACGCTTGGCAGCAAGATCGCCCGTGGTGGACGGGACGGAGCCGTCGAAGCGGCCAGACCTGGTCCATTCGGTTTCGCAAACGCACCTTGGAGGATTTGCTCAAGCGCCGCGATTTCCGCTGGATAGTGAATTCCAGCCCCGAGCGGTGGGCGATCTGGATTCTTGGCAAACTCGGCGAACACCTTGGCGCAGTGCAACTTGAAATTCGTCGAATCAAGCAGCAGTGCGTCGTCGAGCTTCTTCAGCAGTGACTCCAGGGCCTCGGCGGTCAACGACCGACGATAGCGAGTCGCAAAGTCGGCCAGGATCTCCGCCCGAGTTCGCGTGCCGTCACACAGATCAATCACCGCCGCGCCAAGGGGTGGCAACGTGACCGACTGCGGTGCCATACCCGACGGATCGTACAGAGCGAGCAGCTTTTGCCCGCCTGGACCATCGATCGGGAAGGCTTCGAGCGGACGCAGCATCGGGCGTTCTTCACTCGGCTCGACCGGTTCGTCCTCGCTGGCCTCACTGGCTTCGCTGACTGCTTCCATCACTGCCGCTGGGCCATCGACCGTCGCTGCGTCTGCTGCCGCCGAAATGGGCGCAGCGGTGTCGTCCTTATCGTTAGAAGATACAGACATGGCCCCAGTATAACCTTAGCGGATCCTCAATTCTTGAATTGATATAACGCACACACATGTAATCCAGCATGCGGCAGTGTACATTCATGTGATAGCTAGTGGCATATAAATACAACCAACCCCACATGAGCATTCAACGAATTACAAATATTCACATAATCCATACCTCTTCCGAGAGTAAAGCGGTCCATAGCGATAACGTAGGGAACATCCCGCCCGCAGCCCATCCACCGGGAAACACCGACGGAAAACATATTCCTACCTCATCTGCAGCGGTGCTCAGACTTGACGACATCGTGCGACTTAACAAGACCCATGAAAACGTTCTTGATTTAGCAGAGGGAGTGCCTCACAGTTGGTGCATATCTGCCAGTATTTAAAACTAGTTTTCTTTGCTGTAGAATGGCAGATCGTAGAAACTGGTTACTCAGGGTCGCTTAGCGACAAGCTCACCGATTGTGGTGGGTTGAAACCGCGGCCTTGCTCCAAGAGAACAGCCACAAGGTCATTTCATGGCCGACCAGCGAATCGGAAATTACCGGATTGTGCGCAAGCTTGGCGAAGGTGGAATGGGCGTCGTCTTCGAAGCCGTCCACGAGCTGATCAATCGTCGAGCCGCCATCAAGGTGCTTCATGCCGACTTTTCTCGGAATCCCGAGATGGCGACGCGCTTTCTAAACGAAGCACGGGCCGCCAACATCGTGCAGCACCCAGGCATCGTCAACATCTTCGAGTTTGACCGCCTGCCCGATGGAAGCGCCTACATCGTCATGGATTACCTCGACGGGGATTCCTTGACGCAGCGGCTACAGCGTCACGGTGGCCGAATGGAGACCGGACCAGCGCTGACGCTGATCCTCCAGGTTGCTGAAGCGCTGACGGCAGCGCATGCCAAGGGCGTGATCCACCGCGACCTCAAACCGGACAACATCATGATTGTTCCGGACCAGGGCGACTCGAACCGGGAACAGGTCAAGATCCTCGACTTTGGCATCGCCAAGATGGCCGAGCAGCAGGGGATGGGCCCGTCTCTGGCAAAGACGCAGGTCGGCGTTCCGATGGGCACGCCGCTGTATATGGCACCGGAGCAGTGGAAGGGGGCCAGCGAGGTCGAGGACAAAGCCGACGTCTACTCGCTCGCGGTCATCATCTACGAGATGCTGTCGGGACAGCCGCCGTTCATCGCCAATTCGGGCAGCGAGGTCATGGCGCTGCACATTTTGGCAACACCACGGCCGCTCAATGAGCTGGCACCGAACGTGCCCGTCGAGGTCGTTGACCTCGTGCATCAGATGCTCTCGAAAGTCCCCGCCGACCGTCCATCGATCGCGGTGGTGACTCGTGAGCTTCGGCGCATCCTCGGTATCAACACCGAAATGAGCCTCCCCGGCCAGCCGATTCCGATGGGCGGAAGCCCAGGAATGCAGAGCGGCCCGATGCGGACGACTCAACGCCCGCCCGGACTTCGCACGTCACAGATCGGTCTTCGTCAGACCGGTGCAGGCTCGCAAGGCCCACTCCAGTCGGGTGCCAACGCGAACCTAGCCGGTACATCGCTCAGGCGCTCGCTGGCTGGGTTGGGAGTCCAGTCGCAGCAGGGTGGAGCGTCTGATCCCGCTCACGATCCAGCAGGTAACTCTCAAAACGCCATGCAGAACCCAGCGCCAGCACAGAGTCCCAAGTGGCAGAAGTTCGCTCTCATCGGGGTCATCGGGCTTGTTGTCGCCGCCGGTGGAGCGCTCGCGCTCAAACTAACGGGATCCCCTCCCAGCGATAAGCAGACGGATGCAGTGGATCCGAAGCCCGTCGCCAGGGGACCGGAGACCCCTGGAAAATTCTGGGCCGATGTGCCCAGCAACACCACTCAGGTGTTGCAAGACATGTGGGGCACCGGTCCGTCGAGTCTGTGGGCCGTCGGCAAGAACGGCACACTACTGCGCTGGAACGGCACGGTCTGGGCGACGGCAGAGCTTCCGGCCAGCGCCAGCAAGTCGTACCTAAACGCCATCTGGGGCAGCTCTGCCGAGGACATCTGGGTCGTTGGCAAAGAGGGCATGATCATTCACTGGGACGGCAACAAGTGGAACGAGGTTCCATCTGGTGCACGTGAAGGTCTCAAGAAGGTCTGGGGCCTCGCCAAAGACAACGCGTGGGCTGTCGGTGAAAACGGCGTCATCCTTCACTGGAATGGCAACGACTGGAGTCCGACGCCAAGCGGCATGGATACCGAGCTGCGTGGCATCTGGGGCAGTACCGCAAACGACATCTGGGCTGTCGGTGGCTCCGATGCATCGGACGGCATCATTCTGCGCTGGGACGGAACCAAATGGGCAACCTACGGTCACGTCGAGGCTCGACTCAACTCGCTGTGGGGACACTCGGCCAAGGACATCTGGGCCGTCGGTGGCCGCCCTGGTCCCGAGGGCACCGTCCATCACTGGAACGGTTCCGCTTGGGTTCAGGAACGCATCCCGCGTGTCCCGTGGCTGAACGCCATCTGGGGATCGAGCCCGCACGACATTTGGGTGATCGGCGACAGCGGCGCGATTCTGCACTACAACGGCTCGCAGTGGGCAGAGTCGATCAGCGGGACGACAGAGACGTTCAAGAGCGTCTTCGGTAGCGGCCCCAATGATGTCTGGACCGTCGGATTCAAGGGCGTCATCCGTCACTTCAGCGGCAAGACCTGGTCGGTTGTCCCCGTCGCTGCCATCACCCAGAGCCTCGATCACGTCTTTGGCAGCAGCCAAAACGACGTGTGGGCCGTCGGCAAAGCCGGCAGCATCGTTCACTGGGATGGCAAGAGCTGGGGCACCGCCCCGAGTGGCACAACCAATGACCTCCACGGTGTGTCGGGCAGTGGTCCGTCGAACCTGTGGGTCTGCGGCGACAAGGGCACGTTGCTGCACTACACCGGAACGGCGTGGGAGCCAGTCCAAAGCGGCATGACCGGCAACCTAAACGCCATGTTCGCACTGGACGCGCAGGACATCTGGGCAGTCGGCGAAAAAGGCTCGACGCTGCACTACGATGGCAAATCCTGGACCCCGGCTCAGACCGGCGTCGATGCGAGCCTGCACGCGGTGTTTGGCTTCGACCGCAAGGACATCTGGGCCGGTGGTGAGCAGAGCACCATCGTCCGCTATAACGGCTCGGCGTGGGCGAAGGTGACCTACGACGTGCCGCAGCCGCCGCGCACCATTCACACCATGTTTGGTTCGCGTCCCGACGCTCTGTGGGCCGGTGGTCAGAAGGGCTTGATCCTCTTCTACAACGGCAAAACCTGGACGTCATCACCGAGCGGCACTTCCGAGGACATCAACTCGATCTTTGGCAACGGACCGTTCGATATTTGGGGCGTGGGCTCGGGCGGTGTCATCCTGCACTGGAGCGGCGGTGCCTCCTGGAGCAAGGTGCTATCCCCGACGAAAAAGACCCTCTCTGGCATCTGGAGCAGCCGTCCGGGTGACATGTGGGCTGTCGGTCAGTTCGGTCTGATCCTCCACTAAGCAGCATGCATCGGCGCACCCCCTTGTTGCGCCGGAACTCCCCCTCACCAGCCAACTACGCTGCCAATCCACAGACTCATCCGTTGGTGCAGCACCGCCTGGATTAGCGCCGAAACAGGTTCGGCACGACCAATATCTCGTCGCGACGATCCGACACCGCGATCACTTCGGGTCGCTCGTCGTGATTGAGATCGGCAACCGCCAGAGACGACACCTGGGTACCAAGCTGTAGTTCGGTCCAGGGAGCCAGCCTGCCGTCCTCACCCCGAAATGCCCGCAAGCCACCATCCTTCGAAGCGACCAGCAGCTCCGTCAAGCCATCGCCATCCAGGTCGGTCGTCATCCCAGCCACCACGTCCACAGCCGGCGAGGTCACACCGGGCAGCACCGCAACTTCTCCACAGACAAACGTGAAGTCGGCCCCAGGTGTGGCCCGCACCACGCGCAGAAAGCCCAGGGAGGCATCGAAAACCATCAAGGCAGGAAGTCCCCCCATCCACAGAGAAACGAGCCAAGGACCGAGCGGACGCGAAAATTGCGGCCCATCCGCGCTACAACCGGACCAGCGCGCTTGTCCACGCTCCCCCCACACCATCAATCGATCCGGCAGCAGCATCGCCAGTTCGGGATGGTGATCGCCATCGACATCCTGATAGAGCAGCTCTTTGGGCACTGTGGGCAGCACATATTGGCCAGCACTGCGAAATCCCGTCGCCGTCGAAAGCAGCACCGACACCGGCTGCGGACCCGTCGTGGTCACCAGCACATCAAGACGACCATCACCATCGACATCAGCCACTGCAAGTCCTTGAGCGGACGCATTGGCCGGTAGCGGGCTCTTGTCGATGAGGGCAAATCGACCGCCAGCGCCGAGCGTCCAGCGCGCCACCTCGGACTTCGCTCGCAGGAACATCGCACGACCGAATGGGACCGGCAGCGCGGCGATCACCGTCGACGAATCGGCAAGCTGCTGACACTCCGGTCGCAGCAGCGATCCGTCCCCGACGCCGCGCAACAGACATACGGTGAAGCCATCACGATCTTGGCTGAGCACGTCGGGATGACCATCGCCATCGAAGTCGGCCACCGCGAGCGAAGCGATCGCCGCCACCGGATGATGAACCGGTGTCCCCAGCCCGATGGAACCGACCACATGGTCCGCGCCGCAGCCGAGTGAGCCGCACAGTCCCAGCACGCCGAGCCATGAGCCCAGTGCGAACCGAAGGCACTCCGGCAATGGCCCCCACTTCATCGCCTAACCCGACGCGCTCTCAGCTAGCTTGGTCAACAGCGGAATGTCAGCCGGGAGCACAGGGCGAGTGAGCAGCTCCTGACGGGGAATAAAGCGCACCTCGGCGACCTCTTTCGCTCGCGGCACCCCGAGAAGCTGGCAGCGATACACCAGCATCAGCAGCTCAAATGTCGGATAGCCAAACGACACCACGTCGTAGATTCCATCGACGGTGATCGCGACATCCAGCTCCTCGCGGACTTCTCGAATCAGCGCCTGCTCGGGCGACTCACCAGGTTCAATCTTGCCGCCGGGAAGCTCCCACAGCCCAGGCATCGACTGTTTGGGTCCGCGCAAGCTGAGCAGGATGTGGCCATCCGATTCACGAATCACCAGCGCGGCAACCACGACCTTACGAGGCCGAACGGTTGGCTGAGCAGCAGCAATCGGCGGAGCCCCGAGAATCGGCAATCGCTTGAGCACCAAATTGGCCGAACCTGAGCGGAATCCTTCCAGATCCACCGTGACGTACAGAAAGCCCGCCTGTTTGCCAGCTTCGACGATCTGCGACGACAGACGAATCGCGTCGGGAAGTGCACTGGCCAGCAGTTCGACCCGCGCCATCGCTGGTCGCTGCGCCGTCGGATCACCTGGCAGCGATGGAAGTTCGTGAAAGCGCACCCGGAGCTGCTGAAAACCCAGGTCGTAGAGCGCCTGTTCAAAGCGATCGACCATCCGCAGCCGTTCCTCGGTCAGTGCCGTGCCGTAGGGAAATCGCGATGACAAACAGGCGAGCTGCGGCTTGTTCCAAACCGTCAAACCCAGGTGCCGAGCCAGCTCGCGAACCTCGGCCTTGCTGAGTCCGGCTTCGACGAGGGGTTGCTTCGCGCCACGTTCACGGGCAGCAACGAGCCCCGGTCGGTGATCGCCTAGATCGTCAAGGTTTGTACCCAGCAGGATGTACCGAAGGCCAAGTCGCTTGCGGGTTGGCTCGGCGAGATCGAACAG
>CALLYL010000235.1 GCA_937859535.1 uncultured Myxococcales bacterium | reverse complement strand
AAGCCAGATAAGATCACAACCGTCGAGAAGGCGCTGGAAAATCCCCTGTCCCGAGAGAGAAATCTGGGGAACGACCGATCTGGTTCCTGCCGTCCCTTCCCCTCCCAAACCGCACCGTAGCTTAGCCTACACTTCCTAAGCCTTCGTCTGAGGCCACTGAATCAGCGGTGGCGATCGATTGCGGCGCGTCCAGAGCTTCGCGGAGCAGATTGCCGATGATGATGCGCTCTACGATCGGCCTCAAAGATCGCGCAAGTGATCCGCCTGCCTACTTCTTCGCCCCGGCGTGGTACTTCATCAATCGCTTTTCACCGACCGTGTGGAGTTTCTTGTCCCCGACCAGCTCGCCGAGCGGCTGACGGAGCTTGGCGGCCAGCTCGTCGCGCTTGACGCCGATCGTCGCTAGCACGTCATCGCCGATCTGCCCCGCGATCTCGGTGCGGCTCAGCCCGTCTTTGTGCTGACTCAGCACCGAGACGATCGCCCCCTTGAGCGAGTTCTTCTGGGCATCGGAAATCCGCGTCCGCTTCGCTGGTGCTGCCATCGGTGCCGACGATTCCGCACGAGGCCCGCCCGATAGGATAGAACCAAACTCGACGACGCCAATCCCGAGCACAGCCGTCCACACATCCTTGTGCTGCTGAAGCGTATCGAGAAAATCCGCCATCGTCATTTTCGCCGACAGTCGCAGCTTCGGCAGCATCGCAAGCGCCGCCTGCCGCCGCAGATCCTCATTCCGAGCCTGAAGCTCTTGCTCAAACAGCGAGTTGATATCGAACCCCGATCCATCCTTCTTCGTAGCCATCGATCGTTTCCTTTTCAGCGTGGGAAGGCCGAGCGCCGCCGTCGCAGATCGCTCAGCAAGTCGTCGCCCCTCATACCAAACAAGGGGCTGGAGCGAAAGAAATGAACGATCGCAGGCTCAAGGCGGAACCGTCATCCTGGCCCCCGAACCCCGAGGCATCGGCCCACTGGCTCGACCAGCAAGCGCGTCCCCCTTGACCCCACAAGACGTGCCGGTGTACGAGGATCGTTAAGTTCGGCACGAACCTGTTCTGGGACCGATCGGATCCGTTTGCGCCAAAAAATACAGGTTGGGGAGCGGATTGGGATTCAAGCGACAGGAGTAGGGCGGCCAGGTCTAGCCATCGTGTAGTGATGGTTCGCGTTCGGTGGCACTCCCTCAGAGTGCGGAACCACCGTTTCGGTTCGACAGTGGCAAATATTGTACTCTAAACTGTCGCCGATCTGGAGGCACCGCCGCTGCGTCAGCTCCTGCCTATGCCACTTTTTATCAGGGACTTCCTGATGCAGGTGGAATGCAGATCTGCACGGCCCGGACTACGACGGTGCTGCAACCAGGCGACTGCGAGACTGTAGGATGTGACTGGACACCGCCACCAACGCAAAAAGTAGATCTGTATCTACGCGCAGGGGACGATGGAAAAGGAGGCCGTGCCAGGGAACAATGCAGCATGGGCAATGATGTATCTAGCGTACAAACACTGTCATGCTTTGGGCCGCCAGCTTAGCCGGAACGGACGTGACCTTCCTGTCAAATAATCTCCACACACCGATGGCATGCGAAGTAATTACGGAGCGTTCCCGGAGGGGCTTTTCTGGCTCTCCTGACAGAGTCGTGGGTACGAGCACCAACGATGCACTGAGAGAAAGACCGAGACCGCGTGATGCGCTGGCAAGTGGAGCTGAGGGGGGCGCTATGCGGTGGGCTGATGTGGCGCAGCAGGGGCGCAGGGCCGACACCATTCCGCTGTGGCAAGCAACACGGAAAGGCTAAGTATTCCGCAGCCCCGAAGAAAAGCCGCAACGGCGCAAAGTTTTGAGGGATTTCTAAGACGGTGACAGCATCGGAGGCGATGCTAATTCAATCGACTCGAGCAGTGCTGCTGGGTTTTAGTCCGACGCAGGCTATGGGTGACTCTGGGTGTTCGCCTGCGGCTCAAGGAGGACTTCGCAGATCGCGGTGCCGTTCTTGGCACCATAGCCCCGTGCGATGGCTTGGGTAAAAAGCTTCTGCATCTCTTCCAGTACCCCAGTGGGTAGCCCAGTGGACCGTGCGGTGGACAGAGCAGTGGCTGCCACACCGCTGAAGCTGTTGACTGTCGCTAGGGCAGTGTCGTGATTGCGCTCGAGCATCATGGGAAGGAAGTACGCCCCTCCGGGGACCGAAGGGGTTACGTATCGGTCGAGCACCGCCTGCGGAATGTTTAGCCTAAGCGCCGCCGCAGCAGCATAGGCCATGGTGACCATGCTAAACATTGACGAGAATAGAATGGGGGTTTCGGCCCTCGATGCCTCGCCTACGCCACCAGCCCTAACTGTAAAGGTGGCGACCCCCGACAGGATCTCGGTCCAGAACGTCTCTTCACTAGAGTCGCAGCCCAGGATGAACTCGCCCTGCTTGGCCTTGAGCTGTTCACCACCGACCATGATCGAGACCTCAGCCAGACTTCCGCCCAGCCGTGACACTTGCTTTGCCAGCGACTCAATCTCTTCTGGCTTGGTCGTGGAGGCGTTCAAGATCTTCTTGCCCTTGAGCGCGCCACTACCGATATCTGTCAGCAGCACTTGCTGGACAGCCTCGGCTCCGGGTAGGACCAAAATAGCGACGTCAGCGTCCTGTATTGCCTGGGCAGCCGACAAGCAGAGGTTCGCCCCCTTGTCCACCAGGGCTTGGGCCTTGGCTGCGGTCCTATTGTAGACTAGTACTGTGTGGCCAGAGCCTATCAGGCCTTCAGCTAACCCGGCTCCGATCACCCCTGTTCCGATAACAGCAATCTTCATAAAAGGCTCCTTATCAGCTGCTTTCGCAGCACTGGTTAACTAGCGCGGTGGGCGCCATTGAGGAAGAAGCTCCTGGCAGACTCGCATAAGACGCTAGGGGCCACCCGCCCTCGTCGCTCGGCATCGATCATTCCGCAGATGGTGGCCGCAAACAGCTCTGTAAGAGTCGGGGCTCCTAGATCAAGGCGGAACGTTCCCACTTGTTGACCTTTCAGGAAGAAGGAGTCCAGGGCTTTGATATACGGCTCCCAGTAGGATGGCTCCATGAACTGAGGAAGAATGCTCACCACTCTGAGCAATTCCTTATTCTCGTAGTGAGCTCCCACGAGCTGCTCTATTCCCGAGCGGTAGTCCACGAAGTTCCTACTAGCCAGAGCGACGATCTGCGCCATGGCCGCTTGAACCTGAGCCGCTAAGGACTTTTCGAGGTTTTCCCGAGTGCCATAAAGTCGATGCAGGGTTGCTTTGCTGATCCCCGATGCCTCGGCTAGGTCCTTCAGGGTACCTCGCGGCTTCTCGACGATGGCCACGGCTAGCAGCTTGGTGATCTGAGACTCGTTAGTATGCATCGGTAGACCTTCCTACTCACGCCTAAGAAGAAGATACAAAAAAGTCTCAAAAAAAACAAGAAAGACTTTTTGGAGACTTTTAAGACTTGCAGATCTTGGCTCAAGTCACGGCGTGGCAGTGTCCAATAGGGACTTCATCTCGGGCTTGGAGAGTCCACTACCTCCGATTGAAGACACCACTCCCAATGCCACCAAGAACCGCTGCAGCTGCACGTTCATCAGTGCTAACTCCTCTGCCGAAAGCGAAGCAGAGCAAGCAGACCCAAGGACTCAAACTTAACCGCGGGCAGCAGAGTCACTGCACCTCGCTCCGTCCCCAGTCGCTACCCCCATCGTTTGCTGCTGCTCTAAGGCTTCAGCAGGTGCAAGTCTTATCGACAACTCGGGCAGGCGAGGCTGTCAGTACACACAAGATGGAAGTTGCGCAATGAAGGCGTGCATTGCGCGCAGGGTCTGTTCTGGCTGATCACGGTGGGGAGTGTGTCCGCATTCCTCAAGAATCAGCACTTGAGAGCTCGTTACTTGCCGAGAGATAGCATCGACTTGAGCAAGAGTTCCGTACTCATCTTGCCGACCTTGAAGGACCAGCACAGAGGTTAGGAAAAGTAAACGCGGTTCGGGTGCCATGGACGGGGAAGTCATGGC
>CALLYL010000234.1 GCA_937859535.1 uncultured Myxococcales bacterium | reverse complement strand
CACCCCTTCATGGTGCAGTCGTTCGAACAGCGCGATGATCTCGGTTCCCGTCCGTTGGTCCAGGTTGCCCGTCGGTTCATCCGCCAGCAGCACCGCAGGCCGATTCACCAGTGCTCGTGCGATCGCCACGCGCTGCCGCTGTCCTCCCGACAGTTGATCGGGTCGATGAAACAGTCGGTCGCCAAGGCCCACTCTCTGTAGCGCTGCGATCGCCGCCTGCTTACGTACCGTCCGATTGGCCCCCGCATACAGCATCGGCAGCGCGACGTTATCGACGGCGCTCGCCCGGGGCAACAGGTTGAAGCTCTGGAACACAAAGCCGATCTTGCGGTTCCGATTTTCCGCAAGCTCATCGTCGTTGAGGGACTGCACCTCGATGCCATCGAGTAGATAGCGCCCACTCGTCGGAGTATCGAGGCAGCCGAGCAGGTTCATCAGCGTCGATTTCCCAGAGCCCGATGGACCGACGATGGCAACGTATTCGCCTCGCTGAATCGTCAGGTCGACTCCGCGCAGTGCTTCGACCAGCTCGTCGCCAAGGAAAAAGTGACGCGTCAAACCGGTAATCTCGATGACTCGGTCCGAGGCTGATGGTGAAGGAGCCTCGGAGTCGCGATCACTCACTTGGACTCCTTGGTGGCTTCGACGCTGGAAACGTGGATCAACACTCCGTCATCCAGGCCTTTTTCGTTGAGCGAGGCCGCCAGCAACTGCCCCGCCTCTACGCCGCGTACCACCTCGCTGCGTTCCCAGTTGGACAGGCCTACTTCCACGGGCCGCTTGCGCACACGGTGGTGTCGACCCTCAGGCACCAGGACATAGACGAAGCGGTTGAGCCCTCGTCCAACGATCAGGTTGGATGGAACCGCGAGCACCCCGGTCTTGTCGGCCACCAGGATCTCGACATTGGCGGACATCCCAGGGAGCAGCCCGGCCGCTCGCGCTGCCGTCAAATCTGACACCTCAACCTCGACGGTGAGCGTTCGAGCACCCTTCAAGTCTCGTTTCACCGCCGGGTCGGTTCTCACGACACGACCGGTAATGTTGCGGTTGGGCAGGGCATCGAGAGTTCAGCACTTTGACCGGGACGGACCCGAGCGACATCGGCTTCATCGATCGTCGCATCCACATGTAGTCGAGAGTCATCGATGATGTGAAGCACTGGTGAGGCAGGTGCCAAGCTGTCGCCCTGTTGGATGTGCACGTCAGTGAGGAGCCCATCAAACGGTGCAACGATGTCCGCTCGTCCACGCGCCACCTTCGCGGCCAAGAGCTGTGCCAGGGCTTGCTCGCGCTGTGACTGAACCGTTTGCAACGCCCGATTCGCTTCCAGCAGTGCGGCGGCCGTGTCCTCGCTGACTTGGGCCGTGCCCGCGCCGCCGGAGAGTAACTTTTGAGCTCGTTCCGACTGGCGCTTCATCGTCCCGACTCGCGCCGCTGCTTGCGCGACTTGCGCTTCTGCCGTGGCCAGTGCAGCCTGCGACTGTCGCACTCTGATGTCGAGATCGCTCGGATCGATGCGAACGATCAGTTCGCCCTTTTTGACCCGTTCACCCCGTCGCTTGGTGACTGCGATCACTTGGCCACCCACTTCGGCGCGCAGCGTCGCATGGCTTTCCGGCGCAACCTCACCCGCCGTCGAAGAAGAGACGACATCACGAACGGTGCCGACTGCCACCACGGCTGCACGGATGCTCAGCGGACGTTCGGGCCACAGCCGACGAGCCGCGACTGCACCGACGATGAGTGCTAGGATGACAACGACTCGCCCAATCCAGGTAAAGAGGCGAGACGGCTTGGCCACGGAGGTCATGATGCGCGGGCACTCTAGCACGAACGATTCCATCCAAAAGCGAACCATGGGACGAGTTCTTTGGATCCTGCTGTGCCTATCGTTTGGGCTCAGCGGCTGCGAGCCGGACTGGTCGGGTGAAGGCCCGAATCGCAATCTGTCCCTGGCACAAGGGCCCGGTAATAGCAAACTCGCGGTCAGTTGGACGCTGAGCGGTCTGACCTTCACCGAGGCTCGCTGCACGGCACTTGGCATCGGCTCGATGGATGTGTATTTGCTCCGGCCAAGTGATAACGCGGTACTCGCGGTGTGGAGCAGCGTCGTCTGCGGACTCGATCGCTATTCACTGAGTGAGCTACCGGCTGGCCAAGTTCGGGTCCACGTCGAGGCGATCCAAAAACCAGGCACCAATCCGCGCAAGTGTGTGCCCTATTTGGGCGAGGTGCTTGCGACCACCGGTCCCCAGTTTTCCGATCCGCCCATCGTCGTCCCTCTTAAACCGTACAGTACCTGCCCGTAGCGGAATCGATCAGGTGCTTCAGGCTTGCGGCGCGGCCGATATCCCAGCCAGCTTTTTGGCTCGCGAGATCACATCGTCCAGCATGGTCGGCGTTAAGAGTCCGGTAAACGTATTCTGCTGTGATACGTGATAGCAGTCGAGCAGTCGCAGCCCTTTGGTCGGAGACGGGTGCTCCTGACCGTGACAAAACTTCGGGGTCCGGATGGCCGCCGTTTGTTCTACCTCGCTGAGCGCTAGCCACACCGCTTGGTGGGCGATTGCCCCGAGTGCAATCACCACTCGTAACCGATCGAGCAACTCAATTTCTCGACGGAGAAACACGCGGCATGACACCAACTCCTCGGGGGTTGGACGATTGGCGGGCGGCGCACAGCGGGCTGCGGCACTGATATAGACATTGCGGAGCACCTGGCCGTCGTTTCGGGAAACGGATTGCGGCTGAGACGCCAGGCCCGTGCGAAACAGGCCTGCGTAGAGAAAATCACCGCTGCGATCTCCGGTAAAGACACGGCCGGTGCGGTTGGCACCGTGCGCTGCCGGGGCCAGTCCCACAATCAAGATCGTGGCGTGCGGATCCCCAAAGCCTGGCACTGGTTTGCCCCAGTAATCGTCGCTGGCAAAGCGCTTCACCTTCGTTTCCGCGACCGTTTGGCGGTACGCGTGGAGGCGTGGGCAAGCGGTGCAACTCGGGATGGCTGTCTCTAGCAACAAAAGCGTTCTTGACGTAGCTGCTAGCTGAGTCGGGTTTCTGTGTTCCGCGAGGGTACGAGCCATGCCAGCACCTTATCGCATGCACAGGAGTCCAAGTGCGCGAAATTGCTTATCAGAAATAGCGCTCAGGACTATTTTGATTCACTTCAATGGTGAAATCTGATTTGTAGATTGTTTTCTATGTAGATATCACAGCCACGCTGTGATCTGTGAGATCGCCTGGTCGTGCTTGCTGCGTACTTCCGTGGCGAGCGGTTGCGCAGTACAACTTTCATCATGGCAACTTCTCTCCGACGAAAGTTGGTGCTGGCGGCTTTGGGGCTGTCGGCGGCGCTGGTTCCGACGCTGGCGATTCCATGGTTCGGGTCGCGCCGACTCACCGGACTGCGCTCAGGCTCGAAGCTACCGGGTCCGTATCTGTTTCCACCGGGTTTTTTGTGGGGGACGGCGACGGCGGCTTACCAGATCGAGGACACCCAAGCGGATGACTGGGCGGCGTTCGAACGTGAGGTCATGGCGAACCACCGGGTCGAGCAGCGAGCCCCCGGACAGCCCAAACCGGGGCATATCCACAAGCTGTCCGAATACTCCGAGGAGGTTCGGCGCAAAAAAACCGACTTTGACGCCCGGCTAGAGAGCGATCTCGCGATGGCGGCGGCGATGAAGCACAACTCGTACCGCTTTTCGATCTCGTGGAGTCGACTGTTTCCTCGTGCGGAGATGACCGAGCCCGACCCGGCAGGGATTGCGTACTACCAGCGAATCTTCGATGCGCTCGATCTCAACAAGCTCAAACCGTCGGTGACGCTGTTTCACTTTGTCAGCCCGGAGTGGTTTTGGCAGGAGCGTGAAGGGCAGCGAGGCTGGGAGCGGAGCGACGCACTGATCCTCTTTGAGCGTTTCGTCGCTGCGGTCGTGAAGCATTTCGGGGGCCGCGCAGAGCACTGGTGCACGCTAAACGAGCCGATGGTGTATGCCTACGCTGGCTATCTAGACGGTACGTTCCCACCGCTGGAGCAGCGAAGTGGCCCCAAAGCGTTGGTTCCGGTCGTGAGTCAGCTCCTGCGGGCGCATGCGCTGGCCTATCGACTGCTCAAGCAGGACGCGGCCCGACGAGGCAAGTCGGTTCAGGTTGGCATTGCGCAGCATGTGCGAGCGTTTCAGCCACTGCGCAATCACCATCCGCTCGATCGAGTGACCGCTCAGTTGATAGAGCAAGCGTTCGTCTGGGACTTTCTCGATGCGCTGCACAGCGGAGTGCTTCGCTCGCAGGTCATGAACGTCGCGATTCCGATCGAGGGACTCGCGGGTACGCAGGACTACGTCGGTCTAAACTACTACGGTCGATTTTACGTGAAGAGCGACCTGCTTCGACCGACGAAATTCGAGGTATTGCTGCACGATCCTGCGACTGCAGCGGAGGACCAACCCAATGAACTAGGTTGGGCGTCCTATCCTCAGGGCTTTCGGCTCGCTCTTCACAAGGCCCACGATCGCTATCACTTGCCGCTGTACGTGCTCGAGAACGGCACCGCTGATTCCAAAGAGCAGGACATCGATCGGCAGCGGCTCCTTGTTGAACATCTACGAGAGCTGTATCTCGCACAGCAGCAAGGCGTCGACGTTCGCGGCTATTTTCACTGGTCACTCATCGATAACTTTGAGTGGGCCGAGGGCTTCACCGCACGGTTTGGGCTCACCAAGATCGACTATCAGGCCGAGTTTCAGCGCACGCCGCGTCCTTCTGCTGCGCTCTACACGCGGATCATTGAAAGCAATGGCCTCGATGAGGCCCTGCTGACGCAATACGGACCCTGGCCGTAGGCTGGCTGGATGTTGGGGGAGGCAGGCGAAGGAGAGTAGGTTTTGGAAGAGGCTGTCAGAACCTCGAACCGGCGCACAACAGCGCGCAAGGACTACTTGAGCGTGCAGGCCGTGGCCGGATCCACGCAGGCAGGCGGAATCGAGACACCGAAGGAGTCCTTCGGGAGGCTCGCTCCATTTCCGTCCATATTGAAGCCCTTCTGGCGGTCCGCGTCGCACATACAGAGCTTCTTGCAGCAGAACGTCTCGCCAGTCGGGTCAGGAACCACGGAGGCGACCGCGCAGACGTACTTGCCGCAGCGGTTATCGTTCTCATATGGGCTGCCACAGTCGTCATCAGTGTTGCACTCGGTGGTGCAGATCGACAGCTCGTTGGTGCGGTGATCGGACTTGGCGAGAGCATTGGTGCTATCGCTGACCTTCGGCGTGATCATGCACAGACGCGTCGGGCAATCTGGAGCAGGGTTCACGAACGTCACCCCGCTGGTCACTTTCGAAGCAAGTGGATTATTGCAGGCTCGGCCGATCTGATTATCGGTACACCCCGAAAGCAGCAGGGCGATGCCGAGCGAGCAAAACGAAAACCACGCGGCAAGACGGCGCTTCATACTTAATAGATCCTCCGACCTGGATGTCACAAGTCTTGGACAGGATACACGTTCGTGCCGCCTAGTCAAGCACTGGCGACCGTTGCTCAGATCCCGCCCAATTGGGGGCTTTTGGCTGCCCGGCTTACGCCCAACGCATGCTGTTTGGGTTCGCGAGTTGGATCGTGCACCTGACAATCTCGCACCGAGCCGTTCGCGCTCGCTTCGTTCGCACCCGGTCGGTCGCAAAGGCCTGCTTCCCTTGTCGTCAACCGAGTCCCTCGCAAATATCCGAGCCTTGACACCTAGAGTTACCGGTTCGTATAATCGCCGAGCTTGGCTACGGAAGACACAATTCTGTCGGTATGGCGCGTGCTGTTAAGGCACCGACCTGACGGTCAGATCTCGTTGGTGAGCATGGCCCACATTAGGTTGCATCGAACAACTACCCGCATGTGCCGAAGCGGTTTGGAGACAGGGGTTTGCGCATGAACCGTACTCTGAGGAACACCGTCGCTGCTGTCGCAACTTGCCTGGCGTTTGCCGGCCCGGCGGTGGCGAAGAAGAAGCAAAAAGACGCTGACCTGCAGCCCGCCCAGCCGGCAGCCAATCCTGCGGCACAGGGTGGCACCGCGGCTGCACCCACGGTTGAGAGCAGTGCGCCTCCGTCGAAGACGTTGGAGAGAGCGCTCAAGCTGTACGACAGCGAAGACTATTACATGTCTTCGATCGAGCTGAACAAGGTCGTCGAAGGCCAGTCCGGAGACGACGAGGGCAACAAACAGCGCGCCGAGTTCTTCATGGGCAAGACGCTGTTCAACCTCAAGTTCTATTCGGCATCGCTGTCCTACTTCAACAAGATCGTTGATAAGGGCCAGTCGCACCGTTACTACCAAAAAACGCTTCAGTGGCTCGCGTCGCTGTCTCGCTTCCTTCCCGAGTCGGCCGGCGTGCTCGAGAAGATCGGCAAGTACAATCGGCAAGACCTTGAGCAGCCTGCTCTCGAGCCGGTTCGTAACGAGCTGTACTACCTCCTGGCTCGGTACCACTACACCAAGAGCAACTTCAAAGAGGCTCTTGAGCTATTCGCGTTGGTTCCGGAGACGAACGAGTTCTTTGCTCGGTCGAAGTACCTCGAGGGCATCATCCATGTCCGTGAGAATCGTGGCAAGGAAGCAGCCGAGGCATTCCGGCAGATCCTTCGCAAAGCCAAGGGCGGCGATTCGACGACGGCAGAGTTCGAGGATATGGCGAATCTGGCGCTGGCTCGCGTGTTCTACGCAACGCGGCAGTTCCCTCAGGCTATTCGCTTCTACGACAAACTGCCGTCCGAGTCTCCGGATTGGCTTCCGTCGCTGTTCGAGTCGAGCTGGGCTCACTTCCAGATCGATGCCGACGACAAGGCGCTTGGCAACATTCATACGCTGAACGCGCCGTTCTTCGAGAATGAGTTCTTCCCAGAATCGATCATTCTGCGCGCCGTGATCTTCTTCCAGCGCTGCAACTACGAGCGTGCGATGGAGACGCTGGTTGAGTTCAACCAGACCTATCCGGCGCTCCGCGAAGAGATCCTGTCGCTGGTCAAAAAGTATCCCGATAACGCCGAGCTTTATAAGTACATCCTCAAGATCCGTTCTGGTGAAGCCGGCCTGTCGGACCGCGTGCAGCGGGCGTCGGAAGGCGCGCTTCAGGATCGTACGCTGGCCAAGACGCTCGACTACGTGACGGAGCTTGACCGCGAGTTGTCCCAGGTGGACAAGGCGGACCCGAGTTGGAAGTCGACTGCTGTCGCTGGCACAGTTCTCCAGGATCTGACCCTGCAGAAGTCGATCGCCGAAAACGAAGCCGGTGGACTGGCCCGCAAGCGACTTGAGCGACTGGCCAGCGAGATTCAGGAACTCATCAAGCAGGCGATCAAGATCGAGTACGAAACCCTGCAAGGACAGAAGGGCGTGCTTGAGGCCAATATCAAAGGCGAGCAGGCCGCTATCAGTGGCACGTCGAAGAAGGCGGTCAACATCTCCGCCGACGACGAGCACGTGTATTGGAAGTTTAATGGCGAGTACTGGAAGGACGAGCTTGGGTACTACCGGTTCCGAGTCGTCAACCGCTGTGAGCAGTCAAAGGGCGGCGCAGCTCCGGCTGGCATGCCGCCTGGCTAGTACTGGCTGAGCGAGAGTGGTTTGTCCCGAGAGAGTGTCGGACGGATAGAAAGTAGGCGACCCGCAAGGTCGCCTAAGCCATTTCCGTACCGAGCATGAGGCGAAGACCTTCACTGAGCGAGAATCTGGCGAAATGTTGAAAGCACCTGCATCCCGAATCCTCTTTGGACCACTGGTCGCAGCGTTGGTCCTCGGCGGACTTTCCTCCGCAGTGGCGGTTCCCCAAAAGATCCAGAAGGCCGAGGCGGCTGTTGATGCCAAGCAGACGGCGTTGACCAAGCCGCTCTCCAAGGCGGATCGCGACAAGAAGAAGCCGGATCTTGCGATCTCGGACGTATTTTCCGGCAAAGGTGCGGATCTGAAGGCCGTCACGGATGCTCAGATCAAGGTTCTGCAGCGGCTGATCGATGCGACGAGCGAAAGCGATCCCGAGAAGCCGGATCTGTTGTTCCGTATGGCCGAGCTATACGCCGAGCAGCAGAGCTATTACAACTTCAAGGCTCGCGACCTCGACGAGAAGATCTTTACCGCCAAAGAGAAGGGCGATCCCGCAAAGGAAGCTCAGCTTAAGGCTCAGCAGGCTGACTACGAGAAGCGCGAGAAGGCCTGGCTGATGGAGGCCGTCAAAAAGTATCTCGAAGTCGCTAACGGCCCGAAGTATCAGGCCTATACGAAGATGGACCAGGTTCTGTTCTACCTCGCTTATCTGCTAACGCAGGTGAAGAAGGAAGATCAGGCTCGTGTCTTCTTCAAGCGGCTCATCAAGGACTATCCGCAGTCGCAGTTCCTTCCGCATGCCTATCTGTCCTTCGGTGAGTACTTCTTCGAGAACAAGGATCTCGAGAACGCACTGAAGTTCTACGAGAAGGTGCTCGCGTACCAGGACAGTCCGGTTTTCGGATTCGCTCTCTATAAGAAGGGCTGGGTCTACTACAACCAGACCGACTTCAAGAACGCGATGGCGACCTTCATCGACGTCATCGACTTTGCGAGCAAGGGTCGTCCCGGCAAGCCGAAGGGGGATCCGCAGCTTCTGAAGGAAGCGCGCAAGGATCTGGTTCGTACCTATGCGCAGGTGGGCACACCCGAAAAGGCGTGGCCGTTCTTCCAGAAGTACGGCAAAGACTATGCGCCGCAGATGCTCGAGATCCTGGCCGATTTGTACAACGCCCAGGGTAAGTTTCTCGACAGCATTAAGACCTATCGCGAGCTGATCAAGCTCAACTCGGGCTCCGACAAGCTGTGCAACTGGCAGACGGAAATCTTGAAGAACACCCTCTCGATGACTGGCTCACGTGCGGTTCCTGAGACGGTGAAAGAGCTTCAGCGACTCTCGGCGATCTACGAAAAGGTCTCCGAGATGAAGAACATCAAGAAAGAGTCGCTCGATGAGTGCCGTGACAATACTGCTGGCATGCTCCGAGAGCTTGCGACGGTGTGGCACAAGGAAGCGCAGAAGACTGGCGTGATGGACACCTATGCCAACGCGTCCGACCTCTACAAAGAGTACATCCGGCGCTTCCCGAAAGAGAAGGACAGCTACCTGATGCACTTCTGGTACGCCGAGCTTCTCTTCAAGCTTGGCTCGATGGACAGCAAGGCTTCGAGCGACTGGTACTGTCAGGCTGCGCCGGTCTACACCGACGTCGTGAAGATGGACCAGAAGGGCAAGTACCTCAAGGATGCGGCGTATGCGGCCGTTATCTCTTGGAAGAACTGCCTGGATGTCTCTGACGAAGGCGCGGATGCGGCGGAAGAAGCCAAGAAGGCCCTCGCCGAGAAGCGTGCTCAGCGTAAGCAAGTAGAAGCTGCGAAGAAGGACAAGGACAAGCAGAACGAGGAAGAGGCGCTCGCTCCGAAGCCGATTCCCGAGAAGATCCAGAAGATGATGGACGCCTTCGACACGTACATTCAGTACGTCCCCGAAGCGCCGGAGCTTCCGACGATCAAGTACCGTCGCGCTCGCATCTTCTTTGAGAACAACTACTTCGATAAAGCGATTCCGCTCTTCAAGGATCTCGCTGAGAACCACTCGAAGAGTGAAATGGCGCTCTATTCGGCAAACCTGCTGCTGGAGTGCATCGCCATCAAGATCAAGCTCGATAAGGCCAAGGGCGACGAGTGGGTTGCGATGATGGAGAAGCAGGTCGACAAGTTCTCCGGAATGCCAGATCTGACGAAGGACAAGGAGTTCGAGGAGACCCTTCAGAAGATCAAGAACAGCCTGCTGCGTATCAAGATCGAAGTCGTCGAAAAGATGGGCGACTACAAGCAGGCCGGCGTGCTCTATCTCCAACTTGCTGAGCGGTTCCCGAACGACCCGAAGCTGGCCGAGCTTTAC
>CALLYL010000233.1 GCA_937859535.1 uncultured Myxococcales bacterium | reverse complement strand
TTGAGGGCCACCATGCGTCCCAAACGCTTGTCTCGCGCTTGGTAGACGGCCCCCATTCCGCCGCGTCCGAGCAATCGGACGAACTCGTAGCGGTCCCAATGTGCCACCGGAAAAGACGAGGACTGAATCGCCGACCGAAACGACGCATCTGCACCGGACGAAGCCAGCGTGTGGGCGAGTGCCACCGCCTCGTCTGACTGTCCATCTAGGGTGGCACCTAGTTCGAGCTTGTCTGTTGGCGGATCGTGCGGACTTGTCGGAACCTGGGCATCCGCTCCCTCTGCTCCCGAGTGTCTGGAGGCGGCCATCCTCTCTAGCGTATCACGATCCGGTTCGGTCTCTTTTCCTTGGCCACACGCCCGATCAGCGTGTCCGACATCAGCAGTCGGACCAGTTTTTGGCGGCACCGACATCGACCACCAGCGGCACCGACAGCGTCTCTGCTCGCTCCATCGTCTCTTTGAGCAGAACACAGACCTCTGCTTGCCGGTCTTCCCTGGCTTCCAGAACCAACTCATCGTGAATCGTGAGCAGCATTCGCACCGCCGGTTCCTTTTCCCTGATCACGTGCTGCACATCGATCATTGCTTGCTTGAGGATGTCCGCCGCCGTTCCTTGGATGGGGGTGTTCTTGGCCATTCGTTCGGCATAACCCCGCAGCGGGAAGTTCTTGCTGGTAAGGTCGGGCAGAGGGCGGAACCGGCCGCGCAGGGTCCGTGCCCCTCCCTCTGTGCGAGCCCGCTTCACCAGCTCATCCATGAAGGAGCGGACTCCGTGATAGCGAGCGAAGTACTCCTCGATGTATTTTTTGGCGAGCCTCCGCTCAATCTGAAGCCGAGCCGCGAGTCCAAAGTCGGTCAGTCCGTAGACGATGCCGTAATTGATCATTTTGGCAGCGCGTCGCTTGTCGGGCAGCTTGCCCTCTTCGGGGCCGAACATCTCGATCGCGGTGCGGGTGTGGACATCTTCTCCCGAGCGGAAACTCTCGACCAGCAGCGGATCTTTCGAGAGGTGCGCCAGCACCCGTAGCTCGATCTGGGAGTAGTCGGCGGCAATCAGGACATGGCCGGGCGCGGCCACAAACGCGGCCCGAATTTTCTGTCCCAGCTCGCTGCGAATCGGAATGTTCTGAAGGTTCGGGTCCGTCGAAGACAGTCGCCCGGTTGCCGCCACAATCTGTTGATAGGCGGTGTGCAGGCGGCCCGTTTGTTTGCTGACGAGCAGCGGCAGCGCATCAATGTAGACGCTCTTTAGCTTGGCCAAGCTCCGGTGTTCCATGATCTGCTGGGCGATGGGAAAGTCTGCGGCCAGCGCTTCCAGTACCTCGGCATCGACGGACAGCCCGGTCTTGCCTTTGGTCTTCTTCATCGGCGGCAGCCCCAGCTTCACAAACAGAAGCTCCGCCAGTTGTTTGGGCGAGTTGAGGTTGACCTGCGTGCCTGCCGCCGTTTCGATCTGCGTTTCCAGTGCATCCAGCTTGGTGGCCACCTCGGAGGACAGCTTGCCCAGCACTGCGGTATCGAGGCAGATTCCATAGCCCTCAATCGTCGCGAGTACGGTCGACAGCGGTAGCTCTAGCTTCTGAAGCAGCTCTTGCGAGGCTGCATCAAGCCGTCCGCGCAGCTCACCACCCAGTAGCAGCGCCGCCCGGGCTTCGCCGCCGACCAGCTCTGCCGCCCGCTTGATCTCGACGGCATCGAGGCGCAGCGCATGCTTGCCAGACTGGCAGACTGCCTTGCGCTCGATAAGTGGCGGATAGTCGCTTGGCAGATAGCGGCTGACGAGTGCCGCCAGCGTGTGATCCTCTGCCGCGTTTAGAAGATACGAGCACAGCGCGGGATCGGTCGCAATTCCGGCCAGCTCGATGCCCAGTCCGAGCGTCGCTTGCTGCGTCTCCTTGGCACCGTACACCGCTTTGAGGACACTCGGATCGGTCAGCAGCGGACGGAGCAGCTCGACGACGCGCTCGTTGCTCGGCTGCGGCTCGGCACCCAGGTAGCGGTGCCCGAACGGTAGGTACAGCGGTGGTCCCGATGCCGTACACAGCGCCAGTCCACACAGCGGTGACAGGCGGGCGTTGTGACCGCTGTGGCCGTCTTCGGACCACGCCGCCGCAATGGCGAGGAGCTGCGACGGATCGTGCTTGAGCTGGGCTGTCAGCTCCTGAATCTGCTGTTGCAGCGACGCTTCATCGAGGATCACGCGGACCGCTCCGGCCGTGGCCGTAAGTGCAGTCTCGAACGCAAACGCTGGAACCGTCGCTGTCGTGGGGGATGCGGAGGGAGCCAGCGATGCGTTGGGGGTTTGGGCGACCGCCGGTGGTGCGGGTGCCGGTGTGGCGGCTTGGCCCGCTTCGATGGCTTCGGCAGCCGCTGACAGGTCCGGCATACCGGGGACGCCGCCGGGGGTCACCAGTCGCCGATACAGCGTTGTAAACTCCAGCTCTTTGAGCAGCGACAGCAGCGTGACCGGATCGACGGTCTGACGGCAAAGCTCCTCGACCGATGGCAGCCCAGCGAGGTCTTCTTCGAGCGTCACCAGCTCCCGAACCAGTCGGACCTGCGCCTCATGGGCTGCGAGCGCGGCGATGATCTTGTCCTTGCCGCGGACGTTCACCTCCTCGCGGCGGGCAATCAGCGCGTCGAGCGAGCCAAACGCCTGGATGAGCTGCGCGGCAGTCTTTGGTCCGACGCCCGGAATCCCAGGCAAGTTGTCGCTGGAATCGCCCATCAGTGCCAGCACATCGCCAAGCTGCTTGGGCGGCACTCCCCATTTTTCGAGAACCTCGGCTTCGCCAAACAGCTTGCCGCGACCCTCTTCCTTCATGGTGTCGAGGAGCTGAATGTGACCGTCTCGGCAGAGCTGCATCAGGTCTTTGTCCGACGACACGATCACCACTTGCTCGCCGCTTCGCTCAGCCTGGCGGGCCAAGGTGGCGATCACGTCGTCGGCCTCGGCATCGCGGGCTTGCAGACAGACCACGCCCATCGCCGAGACGAGCTTCGAGGCCAGATCAAACTGCGGCACCAGCTCGGCGGGACACTCGGCGCGGTTCTGTTTGTAGGCGGGAAACCGCTCGGCCCGCTTGTCCTTGCCACCCGCGTCAAAGACCACTGCCAGATGGGTGGGTTTGTGCTCGCCGATCAGCCGCAGCAGCATCGAGGCAAACCCTCGGACCGCGCCAGTCGGCACACCCTTTGACGACACCATCATCGGCATCGCGTGAAAGGCCCGAAACAGAAAGTTGGAACCGTCTACCAAGTAGAGCGAAGACATGGCGGCAGCCTACCAGAACCCACCGACAACAAGAGCAGCGCAGCCATCGCGGTGTGGGCGGCCAAACCAGCGTGCGGCAAGCGCTCCCAGCATGGCCATCTAGAAGTGGTGCGGGCGCTTGAGCACGATCGTGAGCCGGTGATGCGGCAACTCTGGGCGGTAGAGCGTGATCAGCAACCGCTGATGCGGCGACTCTAGGCGGTA
>CALLYL010000232.1 GCA_937859535.1 uncultured Myxococcales bacterium | reverse complement strand
CGGCCTCAACCTCTACCCAGTCCTGCCCGCTACCCACGCGATTGGGCGATGAACCGAACATTGATTCAAAGGTGTTTTACATCGAAAAGATGAACGCCCCGATGGGTGAAGGTGTCAGTAAGCGAATTTTTGAAATCACTGACAATACTGGTGCAAAAGTACAATATGTGGGCCCTCGGCCAAAATTGGCGGGATCTGGCGTAGATGATTACATACCGATTGAGCCGAGGAGTAAGGTTGAATTTACCCGTAGGATTGATGATGTGTTTAAACTAGATCCGGGCAAGGCACCCTTTAAGATTCGGTACAGTGTCATCAATGTCCATCGGGACGAAGAACGAGTGGATGAGATACAGTCCGATTGGCTTTCGTTTGATTTGTGATGCTTGCGATGGGCTCATTGCCCCTCGCGATGGGTGGCAAGGAAACAAAGCATGCGCATGTGGCAGATGTGCCGAGCGCTTTCGCTATTCCGGTAACTCTGCGGTGGGCGGGACGCAGCGGCTGGCCTGGCCCAGCGTGGTGGTGAGTCGCAGCGCTTCCGGTGAGGTGATCTGGAAGACCGTCTGCCCGGAATCGTTCCAGCACTGCGACATCGTTACATAGCGTTCGCTAAACCCTGCATTGCGCAGATCGCTGGTGACCTCGCCATCGGCGATCTTGCCGTCCGAGCGACCCGAGCCATTTTCATTCCAGCGATTGTGAAGCAGCACCGTTTCGAGTAGCGGACGGCTCGCGTCGCCTTGATGGACATCGGTGCGGAGGTCGAACACGAAGCTGCCGCTGCCGCTTTGGCTGTGCTCGGCGTGGAATCGTCCATCCCGAGGGGGCTCCTGTTTGCAGCGGCGGTTTTGTGGGTTCTGACTGCCCGCTTGGCTGAGGGTGATGTCAAGCAGTGCTGGGTCGCCGAGGCTGTCGAAGTCGAAATCGATGCGGCCTTGCTCACAGCTTTGTGGCGACACCTTGCGGCGGTTGTCGAAGTGGACGGTCATTCGGCCCTTGCCGTTGCCGACCGTGATGCCTTGGGTGACCGCGCCTTCCAGGACGGTCAGAAACTCAGACTCGCTGGCACCGATGCTGGGAGCCCGCGCCGACAGCGTATAGGCGAACACTGCGTTGCCAAGCTGCGTGACGACCAGACGATAGGTCAGCGGATCGTTGCCACCGGGGGCGTAGGGGCCCCAGGTTCGACTCTGTCCCATGCGAGTCGTCGCCGGAAGCTGAACCATGACTCGGGCCACCGAGAGGAGCTGTAGGGCGCTGACGTTGAGCAGGGTCGCCATGTCCTGAGACAGCCGGTAGTACATCGCCGTCTCGATTCCCTTGGGCGAGCCGTCTTCCTTGGGGGGACGGATCGACATGGTCGAGACGCCCGGGAAGGCTACCGTGACCTGCTGAGTCGAAGGTGGAGCGCCTCGAAATTCGGCATCATCGGGCAGCCCGCAGGCACTCACACCAACGATCGCCAGCAGCGAAAGAGCAGTCCGCATCGCTAATTAGTCTCCGCGAAAGGTCTAAGCGAGCCCGGATGGAAGCAAAGCAGGCCCGAAGCTCTTTATAGACCACAGGTTGGGCGAGCGGTGTCCCAATTGCTTATGCGGCGGGCTGACAGCTTTGGCAGGTCCACAGCAGCCAGGCTTCGGTGCGCTGGATGCGGGCTGCGAGGGCGGGGTCGTGGACCGTGATGGCCACCTCATCTTCGGACAGATCGCTCACGCGGTGACAAGAGGAGCAGACCAGATGGTGATGGCGGTCGGTGCGAATGTCCCAATGGACCTCGCCCTTGGGGCTGCGTAGCGTGCGTACAATCTGAAGCTCAGCAAACAGCGCGAGGTTGTTGTACACCGTGGCCAGACTGGCACTGCCGCTGCGGCCAATCGCGGTGGCGATCTGCGCCGTCGTCGGGTGCATCCGGTGTCGCAGCAGGTACCTGAGGAGGGCCCGTCGCTGGACGGTCACAAACTGACCGGCGCTGCGCAAGATCTCCTCGTAATGGAGTAGCTGCTGTCGTTCCATCGATGCGTCGGGCATGGTGCGTACCGTTACCTATCTTCACCTCGTCTGCACGGGCCGACAAGATCAGTCGTGATCCCACGCCGTAAGTGCCGCCACGACTGCGCTGATGCGAACCGCTTCGTCCACAGCAGCGGTGGGATTGGGCAATCCGGTTTGACGGAGGGTCGCGACGTGACCATTGACACACTGACTACAGCCGTTCATCACCGAGATCGCGAGCGAGGTCAGCTCGACCAGGGTCTTGCTGAGTGAGGAGCGTACAAACGGGCTGGCCCTGAGCGCGGTCCCAAAGCTGTCAAAGTCTTTGCTGTCGTCGATGAGCGAGCGGAATTTGTAATATCCGTTGTAGGTCGCACAGGCGAGTGCCACGCCACCAATGGCTTCGATGTCTTCGTCGGTCTTGCCAGCGACTTTGGCCGCTTCACTAAGCCACGCGGCGAGTCCTTGTGTCGGTGATCCCGTTTTTGCAAGCGCCACGCCCAAGCCGACGAGGAGCCGGTCACCTCGCGACAAAATCGCGGAGTCCCCGTCGAGCGCTCGTGCCAGGTTGAGCGCTGCATCGCGGACGACTTCACCCGGAATGTGCGACAGCACCGTCGGTGCCGCCTTGGTGGCGAAGCGCTCTGCGACCCGCGCCCGCGCTCCATCGAGTTCTTCCTGAGAAACTTTCATCGAAAGCCCCCACTTTGTAAAAAATGAGCCATCGAAAATCCGCCGCGGGAGCTTTCGAGAAGCTGCCCCCGGTTGGCCCCCTCTTGGTGCCGGTCGACCGTGATGGCCGACGGA
>CALLYL010000231.1 GCA_937859535.1 uncultured Myxococcales bacterium | reverse complement strand
ATCTTCTGCGCGACCGCTCTCCCGCGGGGGCCGACCGCACGTTCGTGATTGGCTACAGCCAGGGACACGTGGGCTATCTGCTGGGGGTCGAAAACTGGCTGCTGGGTGGCTATGAGCCGTCGATCAATATCTACGGACCGCTGGAAGGCGAGTGGCTGATGGAGCGATCGGTGGACTTGCTGCGACTGGCGGCAAGCCCCGAGCGCGACGATGCCGAAGCCGCAGCCCCGGGTGGTCCGACGATGGGCGGGCGATTTGATCGGCTCCAGTTTGAGCCACGGATGAAGCAGACCATTTCGATCGCCGCTTCGAGCCAGGCCGGACAAGTACCCACGAGCATCCCGAGCGACTTGTACGTACGAACCCACACGAGCCTACCTGCCCAGGCGCAGCCCACTGCGTCGATTCAGCGGGTCAGTGGACGGGCCGCGTTCGTGTTCTTTGGCGGCGATGCCGAGGAAGATCTGCCGCAGGTGAGCCTCGAGCGCGAGACGATGCCGGGAAGTGGCGTCTATGCCGAAGTGCGAAATCGCACAGGCCGTGTGGTGGGCAGCCGAGGCCGTGATGTTCTGCTCACCTACACGCCGTCTCCCATCGATGTCGAGCCGGGAAAAGCCCAAGCTCATTACTGGACGGCGGAGTGGCAAGCGGTCGGTTGGTCGACGGGCACAGCCATCGGGCTTTCTGCCGCACTCGCAGTCCCACTTGGGCGCTATCGGCTCAGCGCGGTTGGCAAGAGCGGTGGAACACCCTACCGGGTGAGCAGCCAACCGTTTGTGGTCACTGCGGATGACGCGCTGAAACTGACCGCAACCCGCAGCGGTGTGCGAATTACCGGCCAAGCGGTCTATCCGGTTGGCACGGGCTTTCGATTGCTGAGTCTATCTGGTCCCAGCGACGGAAATGTCCCGGCGAGCTCCGGTCTAAGGCTGATGCTAAAGAGCCGCAAAGACGGCAAGAGCGAGTCACTGTCACCAACGGTAACGGACGGTAATTTTGCGGTGGATGCGACGGTTGATGTCAGCGCGGGAGTCGTCGTCGACGTCGAGGATGCCGCCGGAAATCACGGCACCCTCGTCGTCAATTGATGACTAGTTGGTCGAGCCAGCCCACACGCGATACGAGATGTAGACCTGATCGCCGATCTGCGGACGGTAGTTGGTGCCGTAGAACACGATCGCCTTCGACGCCGGGTCATAGTCGAATCCGTCGAGCCGCGAGCGCGGAACGTCGGTGTTGCGGACGTTGACCTTGATCGTGCTGGTGATCGGCGAGCGAAGCAGCTTGTACTGACTGGCTGCTCCGGCCACCGCGTCGACGATGCGGTTCATTCCAGCGTCGATATCGGCCTGGTTGAAGGTGGTCGAGATCGGGATCGCTGCGCCACCGCTGGTCTCGATCACGCAGCGCGGCAGGTCCGCCACGTTGAGCGTCGTTGAGCAGTTGCGAGTGGTATTGACCGGCACGTACCCGAACAGCAGCACGTTGTTGCGCTTGTAGTAGTTGGCGATGTTGGCCAGCGTCTGGGTGTTGTAGACAGTCCCAAACGGCATCATCGTGTCGGCGTCTTTCGCGGTTGCGAAGTAGCGGGTGAAGTCGTTCGAGCCCGGTTCATCGGTGACCGCGAATACCACCTTGGTGGCACCAGATCGGAAGGTTTGGTCAGGGAGGGTGATCCCCATCGCCGCGTTCTTCTTGAACTGTTCGTGAAGGACGACGCCGGCAGCAATCGGTTCCTCGGAGCCACCGGCCATCGGGTAAGGGCTGAGCGTCTCGGCTGCATCGAGCGGGCATTTTCCAAGGCCGTTCGAGGTCACCTGACGGCACAGGTCGAGCGCTGGCGTTGCGCTGGTGCCGCTGATGAACTTGAAGCCCGGTGTGGTGAAGTTGATGGGCATCTCGCCTGCAGCAACGACGCCGACCCGCATGTCGACGCCCGCGTTCTTGAGTCGGTTGACGAAAGCATTGGCGGTGTTGCCAAGTGCCGTTTGATACGGGCCCATCGAACCCGAGACGTCGACCGTCCACAGGAAGTCAGCATACGGGTTGCGATCGGCCTTGAAGCCTTGGCAGCGGAAGTCGAGGGTCTTGTTCGGGGTCGCGACGCCCGTCGAGTTGGTCAGGTCGTTGACTCGGATCGCAGTCGGTTTGCTGGCATCGTCGTACAGCGTGCGGGGTGACACAGCGACGATGATGTCGACCGCTCCGGTACGACGGACGGTGGTGATATCGAGGTAAAACTCGGCAGATGCTCCGACGGAAGCCCCACCTGGGGCAGCCACACCAATGAAGCCATTCACGAGCTGGTCACGTAGACGCGATGCATTTACACCGGCTCCGGTGGTCACTCGGTACGTGGAGGTGACTGCGGGAAAGTTTTCGTGAGAGGTCAGGGATCGGCCAACCAGAACCGGGATGACCGCGGTGCCAGCGATCTTCGGCAGCTCCGTGGTGACCACAGCCTCGGCGGCGGTGGCATCGGCACGGACATCAGCCGTCGTGGTTAGCTTTGAGACGGACAGTCCAGCGACGCTGGCCACAGAATCATCGACGATGATGGCACCGGCGTTGTTGGGCGCGGTGACCTTTTTGTCGACGCCAAAGATCGGATCGTAGCCAAGCTGGTGCGAGGCACCGGAGACCTGATCGATGGTGACCATCCCGAGCCCGTCGGGACGACAGATTTTCGATCCAGTGTCCTTGTCCGAGCCGCCGTCGCCATCGGTGTCAAACAGTCGCGGGTCGGTTTCACCACCAACGCCATCGATCGTGCCATCGAAGTTGAGATCCTCTTGGCCATCAGGGACGCCATCGCCATCGCTGTCCGTCTTGGCCGGGTCGAGTCCCTTGCAGGTCTCTCCAGCCATGCAGTCGGTGTCGCTGGTGCAGACCGGTGCCGGTCGACGCTGTGAGAAGTTATCGGCGGCGATGCACGCCTTTGGATAGGCAAACTCGACACTGTCGGGAACGCCATCGTTGTCTGAGTCCGAGGAATTCGGATTGGCCCCTGCCGCAACCTCTTGGCCGTCGAGTACGCCGTCGCCGTCGGAGTCACCGTTGTTGGGATCGGTGCCGAGGCTACACTCGACATCGTCGGTAAGGCCATCACTATCGCTGTCTAGACCTGACAAGCAGGTGCTGCCGCTGATGCTGTTATCGCCACAAGTGGCGGTTACAAGCAAAAACAGAGGGTTAATCAACCACCGATATTTAGAACGATTCATGAGCGCTCCCCTGAAGAGTTAATGGTCTGGTTCAAGGCAGTGTTCTTCGTCTGAAGAGTCATCGCCGAGCCGCCAGTTTTGGCGGATGACCCTTTAATTTTACATATAAACAAAAGGTATTTAAAAATACATTTAAATTGTGAATATATCTGCTGCATAAGCAGCGACGAGCCTTGGGCAATCCCATAGAGTTGTAAGCAGGGGCGGTCGTTACGACTTGGATCGACCACCGGAGATGGCGCAGGGGAGAATGAGATGCGAACCAGGGGAGGGCGGGGACAAACCCCGTCAGCTCGGCGCCCACCGAGAAGGAGAGGAGCCTCGAACCGGGGCGGCGGTTTCGAGGGGGCGCGGAGCCAACGAGCCGT
>CALLYL010000230.1 GCA_937859535.1 uncultured Myxococcales bacterium | reverse complement strand
GCGCGAAACCATCGCCCGCCACCAGCGCACGCGGGAAGTGCGCACCCAGATCGCAGCCAACACCGGCATCACCTACGCGGTCGATTGGATCTTGGAAGAGGGACCGCAGAGCACAGACAACACCTCGGTCGGCAACAAGCCTGCGCCCCGCGCCAAAGCTCCCAAAGCTGAGCGCGAGCGAACTTCAGCACCTGAGAGCGGAGCGAAAGCGGCCCCGGCTGCGGCTCCGGCGGTGCATACCAAGCCCGAAGTAGCCGGCCCAGCCGGACGTGAAGTGCCTGACCTTTTGGCCAAGTACACGTTCGATTCGTTTGTGATTGGGCCCTCTAATCAGCTTGCGGCTGCTGCCAGTCGCGCCGTCGCTGAAAACCCTGCCAGCAAATACAATCCGCTGTTTATTTACGGCGGCGTGGGCCTGGGCAAGACGCACCTTTTGCATGCCATCGGTCAGCAGATCAAGCAACAGCACCCGACGTGGCGCATCCTGTATCTGAAGACCGAGACCTTTATGAACGAGTTCATAAATCAGGTCCGCAATAACCGCATCGAAGAGTTCCGAAACAAGTACCGCGACAACACCGACGTGCTGATGATGGATGACATCCAGTACCTCGGCGGCAAAGAGCGCACGCAGGACGAGTTCTTCCACACCTTCAACGCGCTGTTTGAGTCGCACCGCCAGATTGTCGTCACCGCCGATAAGTACCCGCACGAGATCCCCGACTTGGAAGAGCGCATTCGCTCGCGCTTTCAGTGGGGCTTGATCGCTGACATCCAAGCGCCAGAGCTAGAGACCCGGATCGCGATTTTGTCGAAGAAAGCCGAGTTCGACAAAATCGATCTTCCCGACGAGGTCGCCTACTACTTGGCCGCGCACATCAAGTCCAACGTGCGCGAACTGGAGGGTCTGCTGATTCGGGTGGCGGCGTTTGCGTCGCTTCAGCAGCGACCCATCACCATCGAGTTTGCCCAAGACACGCTGCGCAATTTCCTGACCCAGTCGACCGCGCACCTCAGCGTGGAATCGGTGCAGCGCGAGGTCGCGAACTACTTTGGCGTCAAGATCACCGACCTCAAAGGCACCAGCCGTCAGACCTCGGTGACGCGGCCTCGGCAAGTGGCGATGTACCTGGCCCGCAAGCTATGCAAAGCGAGCTTCCCTGAGCTGGGCCTAAAGTTTGGCGGCAAAGATCACACGACGGTGCTGTCGGCCTGCCGCAAGATCGAGGCGCTGCTCGACTCCGACCCGCAACTGCGCGGGATGGTGCAGGAGATCGAGCGCCACCTCCTCGCGTAGAGGGACGTTGCGGCGATGGCCCCATCGAATCAGCCAAGACAGCTACGCGAATCCGAGCTTCGTGAACGACTGGCGCTCATCTGTCAGCGGCTCTATCAAAAAGACCTGATTGCCGCTGGCGATGGCAACGTGTCGCTGCGGCTCGATGAGGAGCGGGTGCTGGTGACCCCGTCGGGCTTCCACAAGGGCTTCATCCGTCCGGAAGACCTGATCATCACCGACCTTGCGGGCCGCAAGCTGCGCGGAAGCCACCAGCCCTCATCGGAGTTTGCGATGCACGCGCTCATCTATGCCGAGCGAAGCGACGTGCGAGCCGTGGTCCATGCCCATCCGCCACTGACGGTGGCGCTGGCGCTGGCGGGGGTATCGCTCACCGACTGTGTGCTCAGCGAGACGTGCCTGCTGCTCGGACCCGTGCCAACCGCGCCCTACTCGACCCCGACCACCAGCGAAGTACCCGAGTCGCTACGGCCCTATGTTCGGTCGGCCAACGCGATCATTATGCACCGCCATGGCGCGCTGACGATGGGACGGACGATTGACGAGGCGTGGCAACGCATGGAAGCGGTCGAGCACTCAGCCAAGATCATCCACGCCGCCCGGGCCATCGGAGAGGTCAGACCGCTGCCGCCGCCCGAAGCAAGCAAGCTCGAGCAGCTCGCCAGCCAGCTCGGCATTCCCCGCCCGCCTGAGCCGCCACCGCAAACCTGGCACGGCCCGAACCACGATTCTTCCATGAGTGAGTCGGAGCTCGTCGAAGCGGTGCTGCGCAAGCTGCGCGGCGGCTAATCCCCGTCACTGCCGAATCGGCTCGTCTTCCAGTCGCATCAGCACGCTGTCGCCGTCATAAAACAGCGCCCACACCGATGGCGGAATCAGCCGCAGCAGCTCGGTGAGAGGTCGTGGCAGCTCCGCAGTTCCCTCGCTGACCAGTCCACCGGCGACATCGAGCAGCTCCCCAAGCAGGCTACGCGGCCTCTCCGGCAAGAAAAACACCGCTGCGTCGCGCTGGGGATGAAGTTCCGCCAGCTCACGCGCTCTGTGCACCGCATCGGCCAGCCCACCGAGCCGATCGACGAGCCGCCGCGCCACCGCCTGTCCACCGCTCCACACCCGACCTTCGGCCAGCGGCTCTAGCTCTTTGCGCGAAAAGTGACGCCCACTCGATACGACTTCCAAAAATCGATCGTAGCCGGCCTGTAGCCGCTCCAGCAGCAGCGTCCGTTCTTCCTCGCTATAGGCGCGATACGGGCTTTCCATGTCCGCGTGGTTGCCGTGGACATAACGAGCCCGCTCGACGCCAATCCTGCCGAGCAGCGCGCTCACGTCGACCTTGCCGCCAAAGATTCCAATCGAGCCGGTAATCGTCAGTGGATCAGCAAAGATCTCGCGACACGGTGCCGATAGGTAATAGCCTCCCGAGGCTGCGATATCGCCAAACGAGCACAGCACCGGCTTGCGCTGCCCGAGCTGCTTGACCTGACGGGACAGCACATCCGCCGCCAGCGCCGAACCACCGGGACTGTCGATACGCAGCACCACCGCCTCGATCTGGGGATTGTTCGAGGCTTCTTCGAGCGCCGCAGCCAGCGTCTGTGCTCCCACAGTCTGAAAGCCAACATACGGCACGGTCTGCGAGGTTCCATCGGTCAAGTCTCCGACCACCTCGATCACCGCGACGCCATGGGGACGGCTGCTACGAGGACGCTCGGCAGAAGGCAGAGACTCGACGCGCAGATTGGACCCGAATATCTGGCTGAGCCGCGCTTCGACATCGTCTTGCGCCGCGATCGCATCGACGAGCCGCACCGTTTTGGCGGCCATCGGAATGTGCTGACCACGCTCGACCAGTTTTTCAACCTCAGACACCGGCAAGCGGCGTGACTCAGCGATCTCGGCCAAGACCCGCTGGAAAATGTCGTCGACGAGGGCTTGCCGCTGCTGACGGGTTGGTTCGCTCGGTCCATCACGGGTAAAGCTCTCCGGCGAAGCCTTGTAGTTCCCGATGCGAACCAGATCCGCCCGAATCCCCAACCGGTCGAGCGCCTCGCGGTAGTGCGTCGTGGCTTGGGCAATGCCCGACAGCCGCACCAAGCCCGCCGGATCGAGCAGGATCTCGTCGGCGGCCGAGGCAATGTAGTATTCGCGAGTCGACAGGTCCGCCGCGTAAGCAATCACCCGCTTGCCCGACTTTCGCAGCTCCAACAGCGCTTGTCGCAGCTCGAACGCCTTGCCCCACCCGCCGGAGACACCGTTTACGACCACCAATACGCCCTCGATGTGGCGGTCGGTCTTGAGTTCCCGCAAGGTGAGCAGTAGTCGCAGCAGCCCGCGTCCGCTCCATTCGCCAAGGTTGAGCCGCAGCACGGACTTCGGACCGGCCCACAGCGACGCATAACGCTCCGAGGAAACACGCAGCGCGACACTGCCACCGTGATAACGAACTGGATCTTGGCGACCGAGGCCGAAGAACTGGAACACCTGGCCTCCGACCCGCGCAAAGTCGAGCGATAGACCCACGCCGATGCGCCAGTCCACGGTGACACCGCCATCTGGCACGATGACGGAGCTGCCATCGATGCCAATCCCAAGGCCTGCCGTGGGACGAACCCACAGCCGCAGGCGCGGACTGACCTCGGAATAGCCCTCGCCGACGCGTACGCCCAGGCCGATGTCCCAGCGTGAGTCCCCGAGCGGCTGTAGCAGCGTCTCGAACTCGTAACTCCGCGCAACTTCGGGCAACGCCGATGGGGCCGCCGGTTTCGGGGCGTTCAGATCGTGCAGCATCACGCCAAACGCCAGCCGTCGATTGGGACGCAAGTGGAGCCCAACGCCGACCGTATCGAGCCCTCCGTAGCTACGGGCCGAGCGGCTGGAAAACGAGTGTCCATACGACAGACCCACCGCCGCCCACCAAGTCGGAACGTACGCGACCGAAAGCGTCAGCTTGCCGAGCATCGGCAGATCATCGTGCGGACGCAGTAGCTCCAGTCCCGCACCGACCTTGATCGCCCGCAAATACGGCAGCGGCGTCGCAAAGTACAGGCCAGAGCCTCGGCCCGCCCACGGAATCTCCGGCAGCAGCTCGCTGTGACGAAATCCGAAGGTGTAGCCACGCAGATCACGCAGCGAGGCCGGATTGACCGTCACCGCCCAAGGTTCCGCACCGTCGGAAACCCCGCTCCCCGCCGTCGTTACCGATTCCAGCGGAGAACGATTGAGCGGTACCTGTCCCTGTGCCGAGCCAAGCCAACAACAAACGATCGCTGCGGCGCTGAGCCATCGCATCCCAGTCGGTGTCATCACTATCCCTTTTTACTGCGCGCTGGGGGGCTTCTGCCGCAGCGTCACTAGCTGCTGGGTGTCATGTTCATAATCGAGGGTCACCGTCTCGGGCAGGTAGCCGGGCAAGCGAACGATCACCGCCAGCTTGCCGAGGTCGCGCTTGGGAACATGACGATAGGGGGTGGTGCCGATGACATCGCCAGCGGTATTGACGATCTCGGCACCGGGGGGCGTGCTATCGATCCGCCAGCTCACGGTGCCGCCCTGGCCACGCCCCAGGTAGTACAGCGTCCCGCCCAGCAGCAGCATCGCCAGCAACATCAGTCCTGCCCACAGCGGACTCCTGCTGGTACTCGCAGCCGGCGGCATCGACATCCCCGCCGAGGGGTCGGACTCGGTCAGCTCGATCGCTTGAAGCTGCGTCGACACCTCGCGCATGGTGGGCCGCTCGCTGCCGGACTTGGCGAGCATGCGCAGCACCAGCGCCTCTAAGTCGGGACGAACGTCGGCACGGAGCAGGGTCAGCGGCGGCGGTGGCTCGCTGATGTGCTTGTGCATGACGCTCACCATCTCGGGGGCGACAAACGGCGCTTGGCCACACAGCGACTCGTACAGCAGGATACCGAGCCCGTAGACATCGGTCTTTTCATCGACGACGGCACGCCCACTTTCCAGGCACTGCTCGGGGGCCATGTAGATCGCGGTGCCAAGCAGCGACGCAAACGGGCTGGTCTTGATCTGGGTGTTCGACTGCGAGATCGACAGCGAGGCATCCTCAGCCACGACGGCAATGCCAAAGTCGAGCACCTTGGCACGCTCCCCGCCCGTCACGGCATCGTCGCGGACGAGCATGATGTTTTCGGGCTTGATGTCGCGATGGATGATCTTCTTGCTATGGGCGGCAGCCAGGGCGTCCGCAATCTGCCGGGCAAAGCGGATGACCTGTAGCTCCGGCAGTCCGCCTCGGGCTTTGCGCAAACGCTGCCGAAGCGACTGACCATCCAGAAACTCCATCACCAGATACGGGGTGCCATCGGTCAGCACATCACTTTCGAAGACGTGGGTGATGCCGGGATGACGGGTCAGGTTCGCGGCCATCGGCTCTTGCCGGAAGCGGGCGACGATCTGGGGATCTTTGGCGTACTCGGGGTGGAGCACTTTGATGGCGACGCGATTTTTGACGCGCTCGTGTTCGGCCTCGTAGACGGTCCCCATGCCGCCGCGCCCGATCTCACGGACCAGGCGGTAGTTCCCGATTTTTGTCAGTTTGCGGCGCGCCATGACAAGCCGAGCGAAGCTCTTGTGGCCATACTAGCCGACTTCGGGGCGTTGTTCGTTGCCGAGAGTGAGCTTGGGACAGATGCCCTCGGCGTGAGGGCTGCCGTGTCCTGCGACCGAGGCCACGTCGCGCTAGACGGTGCCTTCGCCGCCTTTGAGGTCGATTCGCTCGCAGGCCAGGTCGAGCTTGACCTTTTGGAGCTGGAGCTGCTTCGAGTCGTGCTTGACGGGGCCAAGGCCCAGAATCGTCACCCCGAACAGATCGAGGGTGAGCAGCGGCTTGCTCTGAAGCTGCCCCGATCCCACCGCGTCGCGGGGCAGAAACCAAATGTGCCCGGTGTGCTGCTGCGAAAGGACGTGCTTGCCCTCGCGAACCAGTGCATCCCACCACTTCATCCACGGACCAGCGTCGCGCTGCAGGATGGTGACGGCCAGGTTTGGAAACTCGACGCGGCCTGGTTCCTTGTTGTTTTCCAGGAACTTACCGATCGGGTTTTCGATGATCTCTTGCTTGATCGTAAAGCCATCGATCTTGCAAGTCTCCGCTGGGTCTTTGCTGATGCCGTCGACCTTGAAGGTGAACATCGACGGCAGCCACATCCGCTGACGTTCCCACTCGTCTTTGTACTGCTGCTCGCCGGGATACTGGTTCGACCCCGACTGCTCTTCCTTCAGGCTCTCGACGGCAAACTTCACCGTCAGATAGGCTGGCTCTTTCGCTGCGCCGTCGAGCGTCGGAAAGGTCACTTCCCGAATCAGCGCGTTGGAAAACCGCCGTCGCCAGCGCTCGCGGTTGTCGAAGTCGAGCGCGACCAGCGATCCGTCGACGCGCTGCGCATCGTAGCTGAAGCTCTTGGCGAGCCAGCGCCAGAAGCGCGGTGCCATCGTCATACCGACCTGGATGGTCACGTCCTCGAACTTGGGACGCCCCGGGTACTTGATGACGGCCCCATTGCCGCCGACCTTCTCTTCGAGCGGCTCGGACTTGAAGGTGCCGCCCTCGATCGTCTGAAGAGTTCCCATGTACTGGCTCGACCCAGAGTCATCGAGTTCGAGCACAAAACGGCTAGAGATATAGGGCCGGGTCCTGGTTTGCGCCGCCATCTTCTATTTGCCTCGTTTGCAGCGTATCACGCCTGCGCCGTCTCCCGAAGGGGTGCGCCACACCGCAGCGCAGCTCCCCGAAGAACTCGGTTGCAGGCAAAGTTAGCCACTGTCTTGCCCAAAGTTATCGACCCTCGGGCATATGCAGTTGCGCGTCCGGCGAGTCAGCCCCCGAAGAGCCGGACAAACCGCTACTGTTGAGTCCGTGAAATGAGCTTGATTTGGCACCACATATGGTAGGCTGCGCGACATGTCGGCCAAGCACCTGTCCGTGCTCTTGTTCGTCGCCGCTTCAGCCTTGCCGGGTCGGGCCTCGGCGCTTATGTGCAGTACACTCCCCGAGCCTACCTATGTGACAGCGACTCCCTCGGCAGAGCCGCTGGTCCAGAAGGTAGCAAGCCTACTTCAGCGCACTGACGCACAGCGAACCACCGTCATCTACCAGATACGGCCAAGCTGCAAGGGCCTGGAGGTAATGGTAAAGGACAACCTACCCGCGAGCTGCGCGACCGAAGCCTGCATGCGGGGCAAGGCGCTGTTCTACACGCTCGATCCTCGCGATACCGATCCCAAAGAGTGCGATCTGGACGCGGCGGGCAACAAGACCGACCTGGTGCTGTCCGATGTCTTTCCGCAGACCTGCCCGGCGTACTCGTCGAGCGCTCCTGCCGGAATTCTCGACACACCGGGGCCGGTTTCGCCGTACTCGCTGATTATGATGCGATCGGCGACCGAGGCCGCGATCCAAGCCGAAGAAGCCCACTTTGTGTACGGGGCAGGCAAGGCCGCCAACATCAAGCCGTGGCTGTCCGATGCCGCGATTGTTCACTTGGGCACCCAAGATGCCGGGTCGCTGCTGCTCGGTAACCGGGTGAAGCTCGCTCCGGCACGCTTCAAGGGAACCGTCGTCGTCACGGTCGATGATCTCATCAACACGCTGTACACCGACAGCGAGCACGGCATCGGAATCCTACCGACCGCCGTCGCCGATCGCCGCCGCTCGGAGCTTCGCCCGCTCGGGTTCCAGTCGATCGGTCAAAAGGGCGCGTTCTTCCCAGATCGCCGCTCGACCACCTACGACAAGCAGAGCGTTCGGGACGGGCACTACCCGCTGTGGGGCTTTTTGCACACCGTCCTCCGCCAAGACCCCGGCAACCCGAGCCAGCCGCTGTCGAAAAAAGGTGCTCGCCTGGCGGACATCTTCCTAGGCAAAACCCCGGTCGGCGGCCAGGACGCGCTGCTGCTCCAGGTTCAAAACGGCTTTGTTCCAATGTGTGCGATGAAGGTCACTCGCACGACCGACTCGCAGCCGCTCACCCTGTTTGCGCCCGGCGAGCCCTGCCACTGCTTCTTCGAGCACAACGTCAGCCAAGGCAACCTAACGTGTCAGCAGTGCCCCACCGGAACCTGTGGAACCGGGGTCTGTCGACGCAAGTATTGTGAGGCTCAGTGATGCCCAAGCAGACCGAAAAGCTGTTCTCGCTCCGACTCGGAGGTGGGCTTCTCATCGCGGCGCTCGGGCTGTTTTCGAGTCAGCTCCGCTGCGCCGGTGCCGACAACTACTTCACCGAGGACGCCGACCCAACCGTCGTTGGCGATGGCGGGGTCAAAGGCGACATGGCCGAAGGCCCGTGCTTTATGGGCACCCCGCAGACCGAAGCGCAGATCCTAAACCGCTGTAGCGATGCCGAGCGAGTCGAACGCGGCACCCACATCCCGCCGACCACCTGGGACGGCAGCTACCCGCTCCCCTACGAAAAGTAACCCACCCACCCCGCGATCTTCCCGCAGCTACCGCTGTCCAAAGGGCCGAGCCGGAACGCTGCGCAGGTAATTCCACAGCGCCTTTCGTTCGGTCTCATCCAGCCTGACCAGCGCCTCGACCGGCATAAACGGATTCAGCTTCTGACCGTTTTTCCGCAGCCCGGTCGCAAGCAGATGCTCGAAGTCGGCATAGCTCCAGTCCTTCATCCCGCTCGCATCGGGGGTGATGTTCAGGGGAACCGGCAAAGAGGGCGGCGCACCGGGAATCGGGCCACCGCTCAGCCGCTCGCCATGACAGCCGGTACACAGTCGAGCCAGGAACGCGCCATATTCCACACTGTCCGAAGGCACCGGGACTTGGGCCACGGGGACGGTTTCTAGTCGCCGCGCCACATCCCACACCAGCTCATTGCGCCGATCGAGGATCTTGGCCAGCGGCTTCACCTGCATCGGCGGAACCTGACGCTCGACCGCAGGGACCGTGCGCAGATACGAGATCATCGCCACCACGTCGCGCTCGGGGAGCCAGCCAAAGTCCTGCACCGGCATCATCCGCACGCCCCGACCGTCGCGCTTGACTCCCCGCTGGAGCAGCCGCATCAGCTCGCCATCGCTGTAGGCCGCGCCCACCCCCGCCGAGGTCAGGTTCGGACCCGACACCGTCCCGATCGGACCGAGATCGAGCAGCTTGCCACCGCCAAGGTCGGTCCCATGACAGTCGCGGGTCGCGCAGGCCCCAATCGACTCGACCAGATGCTTGCCGCGAGCCACCACCGCCGGGTCCGTCGACCGAGTGACCGAGGGAACCGGCGTGGGGTAGACCCGCTCAAGGCTCGCATCAAACGCCGCAACCTGCCGAAAGCCGTACCCGCCAATACCGAGCAAGACCAAGCCGATTGCCGCAGCAACACCGATCGCGATCTTCTTTCGTAGTGGGCTCATCCGAGTCTCCCCTCCCAGGATGCGAATCCGAACCGTTCCAAAGATCCCAGTGTAAAGAAGTTCGCCGATCGATGGGAACTCCCAGGAACGCGCCCGGACTGGCTCGCCATGTTGTGCTTCGGGTGCGGGAGACGCGCCCGGACGTCGTTTGTATTGTTGCGAGCTGCGCAGGGACTCCCCGGCACCGTTTTACTTTTTCAAAAACTGTCAGGGAGCCTCCCCCGCGCCGTTTTACTTTTTCAAACCGTGTCAGGGAGCCTCCCTTGCACCGTTTTCCTTTTTCAAACGCTGTCAGGGAGCCTCCCCCGCGCCGTTTTACTTGTTCAAACGCCGCCATCGAGTCCCCGACACCGTTGTCATAGTTCAAACGCCGCCAGGGAGCCTCCCCCACACCGCTGGAACTTTTCAGAAGTCTCGGTAGCGCCGCTACGACATCGTTTGAACTTTTCAAACGGGTCGGTCGCGCCGCTACGGCAGTGGTTGCATATGACAGATCCGGTGCGCGGGGAGGTTGGGGCGTGAGTAGACTATGCTGTAGATCCAGACGCGGCTTCGAGGCTCCGGTCCTAGCGGTGCTGGTTTGGGTCGGTCGATAGGGGGATGCTCGATGGAGTTGCGATTGGCAACGGAACAAAACGGCGTGGCCGGGCTGCACTTGGAAGCCATCGCCGAGGTGTGCCGCAAGTGGAACTGCTTTCTATTCGTCCGCCCCTCGGAGCCCGCCACCGTACGGCTGATCAAGCTCGGGTTTGCGACCAAGAGCATGGATGTCCACGACAAGTCCTCGGATTGGGGCCTGACCTCGGGGCTGGTGCCGTGCGACCAAGCGTTTTCAAAAAAGCTGGTGGGGACACCGAATCCGGACATCTCCCCGCATGCACACGGGGAAGCCAAGCCGGTCAAGTTGGTGTTTTCGGTCGCTCAATTCGCCAGCCTGTGGGGTGCGAAACACTTTGAGCTGACCACTGAAATCCCGATGAACGGACAGTGCTTCACGCAGGCCGAAAGCGCCACCCATCGACACTTCCACAGTACGAAGAACACCAACGTCTGCTTCATGTGGTCCAAGATCGATGGCTCGGTCACCTGGAAGCAGCGCCAAGTCCGGGGGACGGCCACCTCGGTCTGGGTCTGGGGTTACAACGGGGTGCCCGTCACCGGCGATTACGACATGTGGATGGTGGCCCCGCATTACCAAGACATCAAAAGGTCTGGGCTCGACACAGTTCTCTCGATGCCCGATCAGCACGGGCGCTCGGCAGCGCAGCGGTTTACCAAGATGCTCGCCGATGAGCTCAACAAGGCCTGCATCCCCAAGTATCCACGGGGCCAAAGAGTCTTCAATCATGGCGCAGAGGCCCAAAATCTCAGCTTCACCCAGCAGATGGAGTCCAAGCATTTGGTCGTCTTTGCCGCTGGCCGACACGAGCCCTTTTTGATTCACGCCATTCAAGAGCCGCTCAGGCTCACCAGCCTCTTTCACGACCTGCTGAGGCACGGCTACGTGATCATGCGCAATCCCAAGTGGATGCATGGCTTCACGCTCAACTCCGAGGATCTGGCGTTCGTGCCTGACGAGCTTCTCCTAGATGCCAGTGAATCCGAGCGAGCCGTGGTGACCAAAAAAGTCACGGAGAGCAAGCAGGCCGTCTCCGATCTCCGAAATGGGGCTGCGACCACCATCCAGCGAGCCGTGCGCGCACGACAAGCCACGCAAGCCGATGCCACACCGCCTGCCCCCACCCAAGTCGGCAGCGATTGGCAGAGTACATTCAAGGCCCGAGCCAAGCTGCTTCGCGAGTTTCGTCGGGTGGCGAACATTCCCGATGATCAGGGGCGAGACTTGATCGCGCCCAAGGAGCTGTTTCCGTACTGGAACCAGACCAGTCTCAAGACCGATCTGGTGTCGCGCACGATTGGACAGTCGCAGGAGTCACACTTTGGTCGCAGCGGCTACTTGCTCGAAGGAGAAGCCGGCCATCGCGATGTCGTGCCGGTCGATCGCTCACGCAAGTAGTCCCCCTCGCCCGCCCAAGCACGAACGGACCTTGTCCTTCCCAATCCCCGCTTGCTCCTGACTCCTTTTGCGTAGTACGCCGAGCGCTGTAGCTGCTGGCTACGTTCTCACTTGCCTTCGAGGAGGTCCGACCATGTTTGTAAGTCTTCGTGTGCTGTCTTCTATCGCGCTCGGTCTGTGCTTGTGGCTGTCCGCAGGCTCCGCATCGGCCACAAACTACACGCTGTGGATTCACGGTCGCAACGCGGGCGGCGGCACCGTGGCTGGCACCTACAACGACTTCAAGTACTGGGGCCCCGCCACCACCGCTGCGGGCATCAACAAGAAGGCGGTCAACTGGGACGGGGTGAGCACCATCTCCGCCACCAACGGTGCCATCCGCGACGCGCTCGACTGCTACTGCACCGGCACCAACTGGTGTTACATCGCCGCGCACTCGGCGGGTGACTACCAGATCGGCTACGCCCTGTCGCTGTATGGTGGCTCGGCACGGTACAAGAAGAACGCGACCCCGAACTCGGCGGGCGTGTGCGGCAACACCGATGGCTCGACCCAGACCGGCTGGAACATCAAGTGGGTGGCGGTGGCCTCGGGAGCAAGCGGCGGCAGTGAGCTGGCCGACATCGGGAGCTGGGCAACCAGCGAGCCGCTGAACACGGACCTGGTCACGACGACCGCACGGGCCAAGTACAACCACAACCAGACCTACGGCAAGATCTTCTACCGCTTTGCAGGCGCGAAGGGCACGCTGTACTCGGCGGTGCTTCCCGGTCAGGACGATGAGGCGGTTTCGTACCACACCACCGGCGGCGTGGCTGGATCGGCGGGCACCTCGCTTGGGAACCCGGCGGACTGGTTTTCCAACGATCTGACGCTCGGCACGGCGGCCTGTGAGGGCGGCGCGGTCAAGTGGACGAACCACACCGTCTCCTTCCGTGATGACGCCGAGGCCTACAACCACTACGCGGCGGGCAACTGGGCAGGCATCATCGGCCCGGTGCGCAGCTACGTCGTCACCAACGCGAAGTAACATGCACCCCACCGCGAATCGCCCGACAATGCGCCTGGTGATGGGCGGAGCGATGGCGCTGGGGGCGCTGCTGCTCATCTGGCAGTCGCGGAAGCGCGAGCAAGCCAATCAAGCCATCGCCGCGCAGCACGCGGAGCCGGATACAAGTCCCGCATCGGGGGCAAACACGCCGCCGGTTTTTGGGCGAGGGCAGCAAATACCGGGCGGGGTCGCGGTGCAAGCGGGGACTCCTTCGGGGGAGGGAGTGCCTGTGGCGGAGAGTCCGGCGGCCCGCGCCGAGCGTCGCAAGCTGGCCGAAGAACGCCTTCAGACCTATCGGACCTTTGCCAAATATCCGCCGGGATCGCGTCCGGCCCGCGAAAACCCCGATCAACTGTTTCCGATGGCACCCGTGGTACGCGGCACTCCGCTGCCGCGTTCGGGGCAGCCCAGCGAACACATCTTGCCCAAGCTCCGCCCAGACCGGGTGC
>CALLYL010000229.1 GCA_937859535.1 uncultured Myxococcales bacterium | reverse complement strand
GCTGCGCGTTACAGCTCCGCAAATCTAAGCAGCGCTGTAATCTCTTTGACCTAGCGGGCATTTTCAAACCCTATGTGCTTGATGTGCATGGGGTTTATCCGGTTGTCCATTCGGGTCGCTGTTCTTTTATGATATATTTCTTTTTATGAGAAAATATCTATTCGAGAACTTAGCTTCCTTGAAGTCACGTGCTGCTCGGTTTGCTTGCGCATTGGCTCTGCTCGGTACTGCTGCTACCGGCTGTGGAGCTGTCACTGAGCAAGAGCTTGCCCTCGCTGAGCAGACCCTTCACTACGATCTCAAACTGAACTTGAGTATCCCCGGCACTTATCAGGGATTGAAGATTACGTGCGCGAATTTATTTGGCATTCAGTGTTCCGCATTGCCCGGCCTGTTGGGATTGACCACTAGCTACCAAGTGACCGGTCTATGTGACGAACCAACGATGCTGTGCGCGGGTGATATCAAGCTGCTCGTGCTGTTTGTCGTCGATTTTTCGAAAGATCCGGCCTTCACGAGCGGCTTTGCTCAGTCGAATGCGGACAACATGCGCGACGTGCAGCTCTTCTACACGGCAATAAACGGCGTCGACATCGACATCACCAAGATCGAAACCTACATCGGTCCTGACGGAATTCGTAGCACCACTGATCCTCGGGCGGTGTACCTAGGCACGGTCGGTCCGTTGGCGCGCAAAGGCCAGATCACCGATAACGGCAATCCACTGCCGGTGCCCGATGGTTCTCCGGCACACGATGTGTTCGTGGGTGCCGTGCGCGATCCCTCGAAGCCGCTCAACGTGCTGATGGCCGTGACCGCCCGCTACCTGTCAGGCGACCCGGTGCCGTCGGCGGGGACGATCGACGTCAAGCTCAAGCCTGTGGTGAAGATGCTAAAGAAGGACTAGGCGCTGGCGCTACGTCAGGTTTTCCGACGGAAAACAGGCCAACACGGAGCCCACCGTTGCGGAGCCAGTGAACACCGCGGACCGTTCCAGCGGCCGTAGCAAGCTGGGCAGTGGTGGTAAACACCGACAGTCGAAACCCGGGTGAGCGACGGGAAAGCGCACCGAGCGAGCGATAGGTATCGATGAGTCGCGGATCGCGCAATCGCTTGCCGTAGGGCGGGTTGCACAAGACCAGCCCCTGTTCGACGGGCGGTAGTCGCAGATTGCGAACATCGGTGCACTGAAGTTGAAGGTGCGCAAGGACACCGGCTCTATCGGCGTTTCGACGGGCCAGATCCAGTACTTTCGGATCGCGATCGCTCACGAAGATCGGCTGAGCCAACTGGACCCGCTCGTCTCTGCGGGCCTCGGCGGTGATTTGTTGCCAGAGCAGCGGTGAATAGCTAGCCCAGTCTTGAAAGGCAAAGCGTCGTCCGATGCCAGGGGCGCGCTGTAGGGCAAGCATCGCAGCTTCGATGGCAAGCGTTGCTGCTCCACACATTGGATCGCAGAAGGCCAGAGCTGGGGCATATCCCGCTAGCTCAAGGAGTGCCGGTGCCAGCGTTTCACGCAGCGGTGCGCCGCCATCTTCGAGTCGATAGCCACGACGGTGCAGTAGCTCACCCGAGCTATCGATGGACAGCGTGAACAGATCGGAGTCACCTCGGATGAAGACCTGCAAAAGCGGTGCAGCTTCGTCCAAAGTTGTGGTCAGCCCCGCATCAGCCAGGGCCAGTTCGACGCGCTCGATGATGGCACCGGTGTGGATCAATCGACAGCGATGGGCCGTCGCTGAAACACGAAGGCGGACCGCCGATCGGACAAACGATTGAATCGGCAGGGCGGAGGTCTTGCGGCGCAGCTCCTCGAAGTGCAGCGCACGTACCGTACCGATCCGTACAAGCACCCGAGTGGCCAGACGCGTCCAGAGATTGACCCGGTACAGTGTCGATAGATCCCCGTGTAGCATCACCCCACCGGGAACCTCACGCGGCTGCGCTGATGGAACGATCTGCGCCAGCTCGCGAGCAAGGATTCCCTCAAGTCCCGGCGCCGCGATCGCGAACAGCTCAAGCCGCGTCGAGGATGGCAAAGAAGCGCTCCACATCGCTTGGCTGATTGAAAGCGTGAGGCGACAAGCGAATCCCACCTGCGCGACGGGCACAAGCGACCTTGTTTGCGCTCAAGCGAGCCGCGACCGCCTCCACGTTGCCTCTCGGTACAAACGTGACGATTGGCGAGCGGAGAGCGCTTCCCACCGGCAGTAGCAGCCTGGCACCACGCGTCGCCAGTCCAGTGATCAAGCGATCGGAGATTCGCAGCGCGGCCTGATGCACGTTATCGATGCCCAGCGTCAGCAGTCGATCGATAGCAGCCGCACCGGCCACGGAGGCGAGCAGGGGAGGGGCACCCGGCTCGAACCGCTTGGCATCGGGTCGCGGGGCTCGGCTGGGATCGACTGGATCGTCGGGAGTACCGTAGGTCATCGCACCATGCAGCAGAGGGGTCAGCTCGGCCGCCCGTCCCGGTGCCAGCGCAAGCAGACCCTGACCGAGCGGCCCGCACAACCACTTGTGGGTTCCGCCGCACACGGCATCAACGCCCATGCTCGTGAGATCAAACGGCAGCACACCGAGCCCCTGAATGGCATCCACCACCAGCCAGGCACCCACTCGGCGACACGCTTGGCTCAGGGCAGGCAGATCGAGCACGGCACCGGTCTGGAACTGCACCCACGACACCGCCACCACCCGAGTCTGTGGACCAATCGCAGCGATGATGGTTTCGGTGGGCAGGCTAAAATCGGGCTGTGAGCGTACCACCCGGAGTAGCGCCGACGCTCGCTGGGCCGCGACGTGCCAGGGATACGCGTTCGAGGGGTATTCCTGATCCGCAAGGACGATCTCATCACCGGGACGTAGCGACAAACCTAGTGCGACCTGCGAGATGGCCGCCGCACAGGTTTGCATCATCGCCACATCCTCGGGCCGTGCCCCAGTCAATCGTGCAAACGAGACCCGAGCCTGCTCGTAGAGCCGCAACGCCGCATCGAGATCGAACCAACCCCGGCGTAGGTGATGGCTCATCTTCTGGAGCGCAGCCTCGGCGTATTGGCTCATCGGGGCGACGCCCGCGTTGTTGAACAGCACCACGTCTGGGTCGAACGCGAAGTCGGCGCGAAACTGCTCGCTGACGGACTGGGCAGCATCCATAGGGTTATCCTGCGGCCTGAATCAGGTAGGCCTTGATGAACTCGTCGAGATCCCCGTCAAGCACGGCGTCGACATTGCCAAGCTTGAGTTCGCTGCGGTGATCGGTGACCAGTCGATACGGAGCCAGTACGTAGGAGCGAATCTGGCTGCCCCACTCGATTGCTTTTTTGTGGCTGTTGGCTTCGTCGATCTTGGCTTCTTGCTCGCGCAGCTTTTGGGCATAGAGCATCGCTCGTAGCATCTTCATCGCCGTCGAGCGGTTCTTGTGCTGGGAGCGTTCGGACTGGCACTTGGCGACGAGTCCGGTCGGTTTGTGGATGAGCCGAACCGCGCTTTCAGTCTTGTTGACGTGCTGACCACCCGCACCACCCGAGCGCATCGTCTGGATTTCAATGTCTTCTTCGCGGATGTCGATCTCGATCGAGTCGTCAATCTCTGGGTAGACAAAGACCGCTGCAAACGCGGTGTGTCGGCGAGCGTTCGAGTCGAACGGCGAGATCCGCACCAAGCGATGCACGCCACTTTCCGCTTTGAGATATCCAAAGGAGTTCTGTCCGCGCACCGCAAAGCTGACGGACTTGATCCCGGCCTCTTCGCCCTCTTGGAGATCCAGCTCTTCGATCGCAAAGCCGCGCCGTTCCGCCCAGCGGTAATACATTCGCCGCAGCATATCGGCCCAGTCCTGCGCATCGACACCGCCCGCACCCGCATTGATCGATACCAGCGCATCGGTGTGATCTTGCTCGCCGGACAGCATCCGACGTAGCTCCATCGTTGCTACGCCTTCTTCGACATGCCGCGCTTGTTTGAGCGACTCTGCGGCCTCGCCTTCGTCTTGCACTTCCTCGGCCAGCTCGAGCAGCACCTTGGCGTCTTGTAATGCACGCGATAGTCGTTGCCACTCACCAACGGTCTGTTTATGACCAGACTGCTCGCGGAGCAGAGTCTGCGCCTTTTCCTGCTGGTTCCAGAATGAGGGGTCGGCGGAAATCTGTTCGATTTCGAGCAGCCGCTCCTCTAGCTTCTCGATGTCAAAGATGCCCTCGGAGAGCAGTGAGCCGCTCCCCAAGGGACTCCAGTAGTTCGTGGGTCTTTTGAGTCTCAATCGCCATGTGAGTGCGAAAGGAACTAGCACAAAAGCGGTAGACCCGGGCGGCTGGAGAATGGGCGAAGCGGCGGAATCGATGATGCTGAGCAGTCCAGTTCACAACTCGTGGCATGGTCGGACCAAAAAAGCAGGCGGTTTTTTGAGGGTTTATCAGCGGCCGAATGTGGTCGGCCCCTTGCGTCGGTGCAGAGCTTGACTCTTGCGCAAAAGGCACAGGTGGTGGTATAGGCGGAGATACATTTTGGTAGGAATCCACGGAAGGTGGGCCCGCCCGGACCCGCCTTTTTTTTTGAAAGAAGCCATGAGACCCGTTGACCTCAAAGCCCTGCACAAGCTGATCGAGCCTGCCGTAGACGGACAGGGGTACGAGCTTGTCGATGTGGAATGGACCCGTGGTCCTTCGGGCTGTGTGCTGCGCGTGACGTTCGATCGACTTCCAGGGCAAGGTCATGTGGGCCATCAAGACTGCGTGACGATCTCGCGAGAGGTGTCCGCGCTGCTTGATGTTCATGATCTGTTGCCTGGCGCTTACAGCTTGGAAGTCAGCTCGCCAGGTGTTGATCGACCGCTGAAGAAGAGCTCTGACTTTGCGCGCTTCATTGGCAAAAAGGCCAAGATCCGGCTTCGTCCTGATGCAGAGCAGTCGTTTTCGCTGCAAGGACCGCGGGCACCTGATTCGGTGCCGCGCCGGAACTATTCTGGGACGATCGAAGCGGTCGACGGCGAGAAGGTAAAAATTGCGGTCGAAGGTGCCGGAAGCTTCGAACTTGTCATCGGTGAAATTGAAAAAGCAAACGCGGTATTTGAGTTCGTCTGACAGCAGCTAGAGCCAGAGGCGACAACGCACAGGCCAGGACGAATCGGCCAAGACGCATAGGCCAGGAAGCAAGGTAAGACGCGATGCAACCCAACCTCTCGATGGTGCTTGAGCAAGTAGGTAAGGACAAAGGGATCGACAAGAAGATCCTTGTCCAAACGCTCGAGCAGGCCATCATGACCGCTGCCAAGAAGGTCTTTGGCCTCGAGCGCGAGCTTGAGGCGCAGTTCAATGAAGACAGCGGACAAGTGGACCTCTTCCAGGTCTGCATTGTCACCGAATCGGCGGGCATCAAGGGTCGTGACATTGCCAAGGTGGATGCCGACCGTCAGGGTCTGCGCGCCGAGGTGGGCGACGAGCTGCTGTTTCAGATCTTCTATACCGATGGCGACTCGGACAAGGCTTCTGAGCAAGAGCGCAAGTACGGCGACATCCTCGATCTGCACGACACCATCAAGCGCTTTGGTCGCATCGCCGCTCAGACCGCCAAGCAAGTGATCATTCAGCGTATCCGCGAGGCGGAACGCGAAAACACCTTTAATGAGTATCGCGACCGCAAAGGTGAGCTCATCAACGGTACCGTTCGTCGTTTCGAGCGCGGCAACATCATCGTGGACCTCGGAAAGACCGAGGCGATCTTGCCGGTGCGTGAGCAAGTTCCTCGCGAAAACTACCGGATTGGCGACCGCATCATGGCCTATGTCGTCGATATCGAGAAAAACGCACGTGGACCGCAGATCGTGATGTCGCGTGCCTCGAAGGGCTTGCTTGAAAAGCTGTTCGAGCAAGAGGTCAGCGAGATCTACGAAAAGATTGTGCGGATCGAGTCGTCGGCGCGTGAGCCCGGATCCCGCAGCAAGATTGCGGTGAGTTCTCGTGATCGTGACGTCGACCCCGTCGGTGCCTGCGTGGGCATCAAGGGCTCGCGGGTCCAGGCTGTGGTTCAAGAGCTGCGCGGCGAGAAAATCGACATCGTTCCCTATAGCGAAGATCCAGCGCGCTTCGTCTGCAACGCGATCGCTCCTGCGGAGGTTTCCCGTGTGGTGATCGACGCCGAAAATCACACCATGGAGCTGATCGTTCCCGACGACAAGCTCAGTTTGGCAATCGGCAAAAAGGGTCAGAACGTACGGCTTGCCTCGCAGCTTACCGGCTGGCGGATTGATATCCACGCCGAGAGCCGCGTCCGCGAGATGGAACAGGTCGAGCGGCAGGTTCTCGCCGGGCTGGATGGCTCGTCGGAAGAAATGTCGAGCACGCTGTTCCGGCTCGGCTGGCGGTCGGTGTCGGATCTGGCCGAGGCACGCATCGATGACCTGCGCAACGTGCCGGGTGTGGGCGGAGAGGCAGGCGCGATGCGCCTCAAAGAGGCGGCGCTTGGTTTCGTAAACGAGGAGCGCAAAAAGCGTGGTGAGCCGCCGCTGCAGCCAAGCGAGCGACCAGCGCGGGCCGAGCTTGCGCCGAGTGGACCCGCCCGTCACGAACCGGTGCCGAGCCGCACTCCGGCACCGTCGCGAAATGTTGCACCGTCGAGTCCGCTGCCGGGAATTGATCCCGACATCGTGGCGCGGCTGATGGATGTTGGATATACGACGCTCGAGTCGATGGAAGAGGAAGACGAGGAACGCCTGGCTCAGGCTGCGGACCTCACCCTCGACGAGGCGCGTGATGTGAAGCGTCGTGTGACGCGACTTTTGACGAGGGGCAGCCGCTAACAGGGCGGAGCGAGGAATACCAGTCCATGGTGGAAGCCGTGATAGCAGTTTTGGGTCAGACGCAGTTCGAGTGTCGGCATGTGCCGATGCGGACGTGCGTGGGGTGTCGGAAGGTCGATGCCCAGGCCGAGCTGCTGCGCGCTGTGTCAGATCAGAGCGGGCGGCTTCTGTTTCGGCTGGGTCATCGGCAGGCCGGTCGTGGTACGTACGTGCATCGTCGGATGCGATGCATCGAGGCAGCTCTAAAAGGCGGATTTGCGCGATCGCTGCGGCGCACTGTCCAGGTTGGTGATGTCGCAGCGCTCTACCAACTTGCTGCCGTCGATGACGGATCGCAGCCGGGCTCGCAGGCCCCTGCGCTTAGCTTGAAGAATCAGGACAACCATTCATGAACACCGAGAGCGTCGGCACGTCGGGCTCCAAGGTCGCAATCTACGAGCTAGCCAAAGAGCTTGGGATTGCCCATAAGGATTTGGTCGAAAAGGTCCGTGCCCTGGGCATCGAGGCCAAGAACCACATGTCGCGGCTTGAGCGCGATGAGGTAGACCGGGTCCGACGGGCCTTCGACAAGGAGCGCCACGAGAATACGGTGCAGGAGCGCCTCTCGGAGACGGTCATTCGTCGTCGCGCCAAGGACGGCAGTCGGCTTCATCCCGAAACGCAGGCTGTTGTCGCGGTACCAGTCGCGCCTCCGCCTCCGCCTGTGGTCGAGCCACCTCGACTGGTTGCCGAGCCGCCGCGTCGAGTGGTCCGGGCTGCCAATCCAATCGTCGAGGCACCCGTGCGCCCGGTTGCCGATGCCAAACCATCCGTCGTCGAGAAGCCGGCTCCGGTGAAGGTAGAGCCGCCGGTGGTGGTCGCGAAGGCGAAGCCAGTCGAGCCGCCGGCCTCTGTGCCCGTGGTTGTTCCTTCTGCGGAAGTCGCTCCGACGAAGGTGGAACCGGCGAAGGTTGCCGAACCGGCGAAGGTTGCCGAACCGGTGAAGGTTGCCGAACCGGCCAAGGCGGTTGATTCGCCCAAGGTCGTTGATTCGCCCAAGGTCGTTGATTCGCCCAAGGTCGGCGATTTGGCCAAAAAGCCTGCTCGGACGACCAAGGTGGCTGCCGAAAAGCCTGCTGCCGAAGTCGCGGTGCCACCGGTTGTCGTTGACAAACCTGTCGCCGCAGTGGTCGCACAAGTGGCTGCGAAGAGTGAGCCGGTCGCCCCTACCGCTGTCGAGCCCAAGCCGGCCCCGGTCCCTGAGGTGATTGTGGCCAAGCCGGTCGAGCGTGCTCCTGTCAAGGACTCCCCGAAAGCATCGGTGGACGCGGCGAAGCCTGACAAGGTCGAACACAAGCCAGCAGTGCAGCGCACTCCTGCTGTCGACACGGCTCCCAAACCGGTGCCGGTAGCAGCGACGAATAAACCGGTGGCTGCTGAGAAGCATGCAGTGACCGCTCCGAAGCAGGCCTCTGGACACAGCCGGCAGACGGTGGCGGTACCGAGCGCTTCCAAAGTGGAGAGTGCGGCGAAGCCGGCGGTGGATCGTCCAATTGAAACGGCGACCACCCCACCGAGCGAGCCAGCTCGGTCGAGCACTGCGGCAGCTCCATCGACGGTGTCTCCGGTTCACGGTGCGCCAAGCAAGGTGTTTGTTACTGCTCAGACGCGCCGCTCGCTCGAAGGACTGGGTCCAACGGGCCGGGTCATCGATTTGTCGGCGTTCAAGAGTGCTCCCGCAGCCAAGCCAGCCGCACCGAGCAGCGAGAGCCCACGGGGATTCCAGCGGAGTGGCGATGCGCCTGATGCTGGGAGCGGACGTGGTCCTCGTCAGGAAGTGTCGGGCGAGCGTCTGCGAGGCCAAGAGTCGCGTCGGGCTCCAGTGGGTCCGGCGCAGCCAATGCGTGGTCGGGTCCAGCCTGGTCGCAAGCCGGGTAAGACGCAGATTACGACGGCTGCCGAGCACAAGCGCGTCGTGAAGATGGGTGAGTCGATCGTCATCGCCGAGCTTGCTCGTCAGATGGCGCAGAAGGCCACCGACGTACTCAAGAAGATCTGGGAGCTTGGCATGCGCCAAGTGATGATCAACTCCTCGATCGACATCGATACTGCGCAGCTCGTGGCCGGTGAGTTCGAGTGGCGCGTTGAATCGACGGCGTTCCAAGAGCAGAGCGTCGTGGCCGAGACGACCGACAAGCCCGAGGATCTCAAGCCGCGTGCGCCGGTTATCACGATCATGGGTCACGTCGATCACGGCAAGACCTCGCTGCTCGATGCGATTCGCAATGCGAACGTCGCGGCAGGGGAAGCCGGTGGTATCACCCAGCACATCGGTGCCTACAAGATTTCGTCTCAAGCGGGCGATGTCGTGTTCCTGGATACACCAGGCCACGAAGCGTTTACCGAGATGCGTGCCCGTGGTGCCCAAGTCACGGACATCGTGGTCTTGGTGGTCGCTGCTGACGATGGTGTGATGCCTCAGACCATCGAAGCGCTCAACCATGCGAAGGACGCCAAGGTTCCGATTATCGTCGCCGTCAACAAGATCGATAAGCCCGGGGCTCAGGCGGATCGCATCCGACAGCAGCTCTCGGCTTACGGCCTGCAACCCGAAGAGTGGGGCGGTTCGACGATTTATTGCGACGTGTCGGCTCGTAACAAGGTCGGTATCGACAAGCTGCTAGAAATGCTGGCGCTTCAGTCGGATGTGCTGGAGCTCCAGGCGAACCCGAGCAAGGCTGCCAAGGGTGCTGTCATCGAAGCGCGAATGGACGCCAAGCGCGGTCCGGTCGCGACGGTGCTGATCCAGGAAGGTACGTTGCGCGTCGGTGACATCGTGGTCGTCGGCGAAGAGATGGGCAAGGTCCGTGCGATGAGCGACGACAAGGGTCGTACCATGGCACAGGCGGGTCCATCGACGCCGGTCGAGCTACTCGGACTGTCCGGTGTGCCGCGAGCGGGTGAAGTTCTCAACGCCGTGGTCGATGAGCGTGCATCAAAGGATCTGGTTGAGCATCGTCGACTCCGCCGTATCGAGCGAGATCGCGCCAAGGCTGGTCCAGTCTCTCTCGACAAGCTGATGGACGCCATGAAGGCGGGCCTGAAAGAACTGAAGATCATCCTCAAGGCGGACGTACAGGGTTCGACGGAAGCGCTTGGAAGTGCGCTCACCAAGCTCGCCACCAAAGAGGTCAAGGTTTCGATCATTCAGTCGGGCGTCGGTGGCATCACCGAAAGCGATGTCAATCTGGCCAAGGCGGGCAACGCGATCATCATCGGCTTCCACGTTCGTCCCGCTGGCAAAGCGGCGGCGCTCGCCGAGCAAGAGGGTGTCGACATCAAGCTGTACGACATCATCTACCAGGCGCTCGATGACGTGAAGCTGGCGATGGCGGGACTTCTGGCCCCCATCAAGCGCGACAAGTTCCTCGGCAAGGCCGAGGTCCGCGAGGTCTTCAACATTCCCAAGATCGGTGCCATTGCGGGCTGCTCGGTGCTCGATGGGACGATCAAGCGGTCGGCGCTGGCTCGACTCATCCGTGATTCGGTGCTGGTGTACAGCGGCAAGCTGGGATCTTTGCGACGCTTCAAGGACGACGTTCGCGAGGTCCAGCAGGGTTATGAGTGCGGTATGTCGATCGACGGTTACAACGACATCAGGGTCGGTGACATCATCGAGTCGTACGAAGTCGAAGAGATTGCGCCGACGCTGGCGTAGTTTCGCTGTTCATTGCAAGACCGATGGCAGTTGTGGTCCATCGGTCATTCGCCAATCCGCAGCAGTTCAGGCAACAAGCAGATGATTGTTGGTGTCTGTCGCATCACTCTACAGCTCGAGGACTGTCACTCCGACAAGGACAAGCGCTCGGTGCTGCGTCGTATCAAGGATCGCGTCCACCAAAAGTGGAACTGCGCGATTGCCGAAGTGGGCGATGCAGACTCGTTGGACTCTGCACAGCTCGGTATCGTGGTGTTGTCCAACCAGCGCGGCTACACCCAGTCTCAGGTTCAGAAGATCCTTCAGTTCATTGACGACCTGGCGTTTGCGCGAATCACCGACGACGAGCAGGACTACATTGACTATGGCGATGGTGTGGTCGAGGACTTGAGCCGTAGCGACTATGAACACTGGGAGCCTGGCGATTCGACCCCGACCAAACCCGCACCGAAGCTACAGCCACCCCGTCCGCTAGAAACGACCGAGTATCCATGGGACTCCCCGGAGCCGCACGCTACCGAGCACATGACCAACTCGGACGAACGGGAAGGTCACTAGACGGTGTCGGCAGCGCGGAGCTTGGTGGTGCTGACCGTGACGCTGCTTGCGCTGAGCGGCTGCGTGACGGTGAATCCTCATAGCGCGGTGCGGCTGTCTCGGCAGGCGGTGCAGACTACGCAGTTGTTATCGCGGACGCTGGCAGAAGCGCGTGCCGGGCTTCATGGTTACGTCGATAGTCAGACCCTAAGCGCACCGCTGCAAAGCGAAGCGCCACTATCCCACGACACGCTGTGTCAGCTTCAGTCGGTGCAGCAGAGCCTGCGTCAGCGCGAGGGCATGCTGCTGCGTCTGTCTCGGGCCTACGAACACTTTGCGCTACTGGCCCAAGAGGGTGCAGATCGCTGGTCAGGAGAGGTCTTCGATAACCTGCTCGTGGATCTCGATCCGATGGAGTTCATCATCGACACACCGCTGGCGGAAGGCTGTCCGTCACCGGCAGATACCGCCGTGCCGCCGGTGAGCACCATCTCTCCTTCGCCTGCCCCACTGCGTCTGGTTCGTCCGTCGGCGCAGCTCAAGCGAGCGAGCGAGCGACTGCGCGGCTTGCTCCAGCGTGTGACCGAGGTTCTGATCAGCGAACGGCCAATCTTTGTGTCGCTGCTGAAGCAGCAGTTGCGGGCGCGTGCGAACCTAGCCAAGGCGCTGTATCTGCGTTACGGGGTGGTCGCTCCGTCCGAGCTGCTCGGCCCCACGTTGAGTGGACTCGGCCTTTCGTACAGCGAGGTGGAGCTGCGGCTGCTACGCGGACTCAAGGACACCGATCAGCAAGCGCTGCGAGCGGCGATGACGCAGCTTCTGGCCCGGCGCGTCGATCAGCAGGCAGCGCTGCTTGCGGCGCAGTTTGATCAGCAGGTTGCGGTGCTCCAGGCGCTGTCCCGTCAGCACGAGCGACTTGAGGCCGGGCAGCCGATGGATCTGCGGGTGCTGGCGCAGTGGGTGGTTCCGATTCCTGCTCCCTCCGTGACGCCAGCGCCTTTGGTTGCGCCGCTGCCGTAACGGGCTTATGCCTTGACACAGTGGTCAACTGTGGGTTCCTCTGCGTGCGGGTCGGTAGTTCTGCTCGCACGTCTGCATTCCTGAATCAGCGACCGAGTCGCCGGTTCTTCGACGGAGGTCACCCGTGTTGCGATCCTCTCCTTCACCTTGGGCCCGTACCCTGGGGCGGTCTGCCACGTTCCTTGGCGGGCTTGTTGGCACACTCCTTGGCTCTGGTGCGTACGCCCAAGGCTATGGCGATCATGTTCCTCTGTCGGCACCGGCTACGCCACAGACCGTCAGCGCAGATCCGGCGGCAGCGGTTTCTCCGCCTGTAGTGCCCACCGCAGAGTCAGGGAATCCGACTCCTCAGCTTGCAGAGACACCGCAAGTCACGATTCCTACGCCACAGCCAGTGGTCACGCAGCAGCAGATTTCGACAGCACCGCTATCGATTTGGCGCTTCGACTTAGGGGGCTACGTTCACGCTGCCTATCGCTGGATTGAGGAGCCGCAGAACTATAACCTCGCCGGTCGCAACAACGGATTCCAGCTCGAGCAAGCGCGGGTGAGTGCCAATGTGCAGTACAAGAGCGTGCTCGCCGGACGGGTTTCCATCGAGGGTGCGAGCGAGGATCGGCTGAGTCAGTCGTTTCCGGGCGGACAGCTTACGGCGCGGCTCCGCGACGCCTACATTACCTGGGCCCCACTGCGGTTTCTGCGGGTCTCGATCGGTCAGATGGTGACGCCGTGGGATCTCGACAGCATGCGGTCCGATGCCGAGCTGCCGTTTGTGTCCCGAGCGGTTCCGGTCGAAGGCGTGCAGCCGACCGAGGGCTACACCACGCGTGGGATGGGCGCGGATCGCAACTTGGGAATTTCGATCCATTCCGGACATGTGCCGCTAGCTGGCAATACCTCGTTTCGTTACTCGCTGTTTGCGGGCAATGGCAATGGTCAAAATCAGCTCCTATCCGACAACAACATCCCGGCGGTTCGGGGTCGTGCAGAGTTCTCTTTTTGGGGAAAAGAGGGACTCCCAATCGATCAAGTCCGGCCTATGTATGCCGTCACCGATGATCTCCGAAAGCCGATTGTCCACATCGGAGTGGCCGCCCAGTGGAATCCTCGTACTGTCGGAAATTTG
>CALLYL010000228.1 GCA_937859535.1 uncultured Myxococcales bacterium | reverse complement strand
TATTCGCTCGACACCTTGAGGCTGGTCAAATCCGAGACGTCGATGACGGTAACCTTGGTGGTGTTGCCGTACCAACCACCGCAGTAACCGGGGCCGCAGGCCACGTCCGCAGCGATGCCACCCCGACCTCCACCGACCGCCCAGTCCTCCAGGTAGCCAGTGTATTGGGTGTAGATCGACGAAAAGACCACCACTCGGTTCTTTTCATCCAGATACATCTGGGTCGGGTAACCCTCGACGTTGAGCGACGACTGGATCTGCATCGCGTTGGCAGGCCAGCTCTTCACCGCGTAGAGCTTTTGACCGACGAGCTGGAAGATCCGAGTTCCGTCGTTCTTAAAGAAATCTGCCTCGGCAACCCCCGCGACCTGGGTGTTGGTCTTGGTATAGGCACTTGGGCCGGAGGACTTGCTATCCGCAGCCCCAGCCGTCGGCGCAGCCTCAGAGTTGGCCACACCGCCGGCACGACCAAAGATGTCGATGCTGGTGCCGCTGAGGTTCTGCGAGTCGAGCAGCGGTTTCAACTCAAAGACCGCTTGGTCTTCAATGTACTGCACATGGTCGCTGCAGCTTCCGAAGTTGGAAAGCTGGAGCTCGGCCTGAATTCCGGCGGGATCGGGCGTGCTCGTATCACCGCAAGCGGCCACGGCACCAAAAAGAACCAGAGGGAACAGGGATGTTCGTCGCTTCATGAGCATCTCTCCTAAACAGCAACCTAAGAAAGACCGGCCCTCACGGACATTCGAAAGACCGGTAGAAGTTCGCTTCTGATTCTCATTGCTAGCGAAGGTCATGCCAGCCTTTGTCTATTCATGCAGTCACCAACGGTGAATACCGATGATTGCTGCGTTCTACATGCGGCTCGATGCTCAGTTTTTTGAGGCCTTCGGGATCTCGAAATTCTGAGACCGTACCTCCTGCCGCGACTCGACCTTGCAAAACAGCACCCCGTGCTCAAGTGTCACAGACAGGAGACTGCCCAGCTCGACCGTTCGGGCATCGCTCAGCACCCGTCCGCTGTCATCACGTGCCACCGCATACCCGCGCGTAAGTACCTTGAGCGGAGACATCGCTTCTAGCTTGCCAATGGTTGCAAGCAGAGCCTGCCGTTTGTTCTGAAGCAGCCGCGACACCGCTTGAGCCAACCGCTGATCGCTTGGTCCCGCGACCGTTTCCAGTGCACGACGCCGTTCAGCGACCTGCCGCTCTATCCCGAGTAGCAGCCGTCCGTGCAACTTGTCGAGGGAACCATGGTCTCGCTGAAGCTGCGTCCTAGGGTGCCGTGTCTGAAGCCGCTGTCCGAGTTGATCGAGCTGCCGACGCCGCAGTCCAAGCTGCCGCTCCAGCGCAATCTGTGATCGCCCGAGCGCGCCATCGAGCTGCTGCCTCGCCCCATCCACCAGTCGCTTACCCGCCCGCAGCAGTCTTCGGTTGAGCTCATCCCGCTCACGCGCCAACCGGGCATATTCAGGCACGCACAGCTCGGCCGCCGCCGATGGAGTCGGGGCCCGTACGTCCGCAACAAAATCGGCAATCGTGAAGTCGACCTCATGCCCGACTGCGGATATCACGGGCACCGAACAGCGATAGATGGCCCTCGCCACTTGCTCGTCGTTAAAACACCACAGATCCGCTACTGAGCCACCGCCCCGTCCGACGATCAGCACATCCACCAGCGGGGCCAATCGCTCGATCGCCTGCACGATCTGCGGTGGTGCCGATGGTCCTTGAACGGCGCAGTTGGCGATCACGATGTGCACGCGCCCTCGCCTGGTCGCTACCTTCAAGATGTCTTGGAGGGCGGCCCCACTTTGCGATGTGGCCACGCCAATCACTCGCGGAAAACGCGGCAAAGGACGCTTGCGTGCGGCATCGAACAGTCCCTCACGCTGGAGACGCGCCTTCATTTCCTCAAACTGCGCGAGCAGCTCGCCTTCGCCCGACAGCAGTAGCTCTTCAATGTAGAGCTGAAATCGACCCTGCTCCTTATAGATGGTCAGTCGCCCGCGCACCCGCACCTTGAGCCCATCGCGCAGCGCGAATGACACCGATTGCGCGACCTGCCGTCGGAGCATGGCTTCGACCCGCGCACCGCTGTCCTTGAGTGCCAGATAACAATTGCCCGAGACCTGATGGCGCTTGAAGCCCTCGATTTCGCCTTCGACCCACACGCTTGCGAAGTTGTCGTCGAGCAGCCGCGCTGCCCGGCCCACGATCTCGCTGACTTTGAACACGGTGGTCGAGCTCACTCGCTCGACGATCGGACGCTCAGGTTCCAGGCGACGGACCGTCAGTGGTGGTAGCGGTGGGTCCGGCGGAGACGGTCGTGGGTCGGGTGCCACGGGCCGACGAACCACTGGACGAGGAGTCGAAGGAAATAAGAAGCTCGCCTGCGGACTCTCAGTCGGCGTTTTACGTGGGCTGTCTTTGGGATCGTCGCTGTTTCCTGCCATCTATGCACTCTTACCACCCCAGCTACAGCGACGGATGCTTCGCTCGCGACTCTTCGAGTAGCGCCTCCGCCACAAATTCGCAGCAGTCGTGACCCACAAACAGCTCGTTTCCGACCTGAAACGTGGGGGTCTGAAACACACCTGCGGCAATCGCCTGCTCGGTGTTGTTCTGAAGCATCGCCGCCACATCGGGTAGCGAGCAGCCATGTAACAGTTCGTCCGCCGGAAGCTGAAGGCCCACCAGCAACAGGCGCAGCGCGTCTCCATCGAGCAGATCGATGTCTTCGACCCAATAGGCCTCGAGCAATCGCTTCACCAGTCGCCGATGCTCACTCTCGCCACGCTGCGCAACCTGTACGCATAATCGCAGCGCCCGAATCGTATTCATCGGAAACCGCGATGGAAAGTGCAGTGGAACCCGCAGCCGTCGTGCCCAACGAGCCATGTCAGTCTGCAAGTAGCGAAGCCGTGCCGGACCGAGCGAGGCCGTGCATTCTGCTGCCGCTTGGACTCGCCCACTCACCACCGGCACAAAGCGCACCGTAGACTGGCAGCGAGCGAGCAGCAGCGGAAGCTGCATCACCGCCAGATAGCAGTACGGGTTGCCGATGTCGTAATAAAAGGTAAGCCGATCGACCGCCGTATCTCCGGTTGGTGCCTCCGATGCGGTGGCGGTCATCGTCGTGAGCCCGGGCTCGCTGAGCGTTCGCTTGAGCAACGCCTGAACGTCGCTCTGTACCGAGCGCAAGCGCAGCTCGCTCTCTGCCTCGAAGCGTAGGCCAATCGCCGGTTGGGTATTGCTCGCCCGCACCAGCGCCCAGGCATCCGGCCAGGTCACCCGCACCCCGTCCAGTTCGATCACCTCAGCAGCAGGAGTCCGCCGCAGTGACTCCGCCATCTTGCGCACCACCGCGAACTTTTGTTCGTCCGGCACCGCGATCCGCAACTCTGGCGTATTGAACAGATGAGGTAGACCATCGACGAGCTTTTCCAGTGGTTCAGCAGAACGCGACAGCAGCTCCAGCAGTCGCGCCGCCGCGTAAATGGCATCGTCAAAACCGAGATAGCGATGGGCAAAAAACAAGTGCCCGGACATCTCGCCACCGAGGGCCGCCCCGGTCTGACGCATTTTCTCTTTGATGAGAGAGTGCCCCACCCGCCACATCACCGCTTGGCCACCCGCTCGGTGGATTTCGTCGAGTACGGCGCGGCTGCACATGACCTCGCAGACGAAGGTTGCCCCCGGCTGTTCGGCAAGAATCGCCCGCGCAAACAGGATCATGAGCTGATCGCCCCACAGGATTCGCCCCTGATTGTCGACGACCGTAAGCCGGTCCGCATCCCCATCGAGCGCGATCCCGACCTCGGCCCCGCTGCGCCGTACCGCGTCTTGTAGCTCACGCAAGTTCTCGGGCACCGTCGGGTCGGGCAGATGAAGTGGAAAACGCCCATCCATCTCGCATGCCACCGCCAGCGTCGGAAACCCAAGGCGTTCGAGCAGTGGCAGCGCCACCACGCCTCCGGTGCCGTTGCCGGCGTCGATCACCACCGGAAAGCGCCTCGTACCAAGCTGAAGCCGCGACTGAACGAACACCAGATAGTCCGCCACGACCGATTGATCCGCGACCGCGCCTTGCCCAAACCGGAACGCCCGCGACGCCACCATGTCCCGCAGCGCTTCGAGCTGAGAACGGTCGAGGCTGCGCCGCCCACACAGAATCTTGAAACCGTTATCACTGGCCGGATTGTGACTGCCGGTGATCTGCACCCCACCATCGACCGCCAGCGAGTGGACCGCGTAGTACAGCACCGGTGATGGCACCACCCCGAGATCAATCACATCCACACCGCTCGCCAACAATCCGGCCAGCAGCGATGCATGAAGCCGTGGCGAATGAAGTCGACAGTCTCGCCCAAGCGCCAGGCATCGGCCCCCGCTGTTCAAAATGAGCGTGCCGATGCCCTGCCCTAGCGCACGTACCACCTCGTCGGTCAAGTCACGATCGGCGACGCCCCGGATGTCGTACTCGCGGAACATCAGCGGGTTCATAGAAACCGCGTCCGCCCTTCTTTCTGAAGCTGAACCACGGCGTCCTTGACCTGCTGGGCCTGCTGGCGAGGCATGATCAGCACCGCATCGTCCGTGGTTGCCACAATCAAGTCACTCACACCGATCAGGGCCAGCAGTCGCTGACCATCGCTCCACACCAAGTTATTGTGAGCGTTGATGACGACGGGAGCTGGCGTCTCGGTGCTGCTCGCAAAGATATGGTTGCCACTTGCATCGGCGGGATGCAGTGCCGCAAGCGCCGCAAACGAACCGACATCATTCCAGCCAAAGTCACCCATCAGCACGCGAATCGCCCGCCCTTCGCCAGCATGAACCAGCCCCAGCCGTTCCATCACCGCGTAGTCGATCGAAATCGAAGGAGCGTCGGGATAGCGGGCCGCCGTTCGTTCCGGATGTTCGCCCAACTCTTCCAGCAGTTCCGACAGCGCCGGTAGCTGCGCCCGCAACTCGTCGAGAATTCGCTTCGCCGGAAAGAAGAACGTGCCCGAGTTCCACAGGTAGCGACCCGAGGCTACGTACTCCTCTGCGCGCTTGCGATCAGGCTTTTCGACAAACGCTGCGGCCAACCGCGAACCAGCCGACTCCGGGCCCAGCTCGATGTAGCCATAGCCCGTCTCGGGATGGGTCGGACGAATGCCGAGCGTCACCACATGCCCTTCCCTCGCCACTGTGAGTGCCGCCGAGAGCGTCCGCCGAAATCCCTCCTCATCAGAGACAAAGTGATCCGATGGGAGCACCGCCATCACCGCTTGCGGATCGCGCTTCAGCAGCATGACCGCCGCGAGCCCAATGCACGGTGCGGTATTGCGTCCAGTCGG
>CALLYL010000227.1 GCA_937859535.1 uncultured Myxococcales bacterium | reverse complement strand
CGCCCTGCTGTTTGGCTGCTCGTCGTCCTCTTCGTTCGGATCAGGAGGTGATGCAAGCGTCACGATTCCGGACTCAGGAATCAGCAACAGCGATGGAGGATCGACCACAGGACTGGGCTATCTTCATACCAGCGGCGGGCAGATCGTTGATGCTCAGAACACACCGGTGCGATTGACCGGAGTCTCCTGGTTTGGCATGGAAACGGATTGGTTTGCACCACACGGACTCGATAAACAGTCTCTTTCTTGGCATCTCGATCGGATGCAGCAGCTTGGTTACAACATGGTGCGGATTCCCTTTTGCACCCAGATGCTCGATGCCAGTAGCAGCGTCAAGAACGTCGACTACACCAAGAATCCGGACCTAAAAGGGAAGTCGCCGATCGAGCTGCTCGACAAGATCATCGAGCAGGCCGGTGCACGCAAGTTGCGGGTGATTCTCGACCGACACCGCCCCGATGCCTATAGCCAAAGTGACCTCTGGTACACCGGGCAGTATAGCGAGCAGCGCTGGATCGACGACTGGAAGCTGCTGGCGACCCGCTACAAGGGCAACGCAACCGTGGTTGGATTTGATCTCCACAACGAACCGCACGGTCAAGCGACCTGGGGTAGCGGCAACCTCACGAATGACTGGCGACTCGCCGCAGAGCGCGCTGGCAACGCAGTTCAGAGTATCAATCCCGAATTACTTCTGATCGTAGAAGGAATCGAAAACGTCAACAATCAGTATTACTGGTGGGGTGGCAACTTGATGTCGGCCGGGGCCAACCTGGTTCGACTGGGGACTCCCAACCACGTCGTGTATTCCCCGCATGACTACCCGGCCAGCGTCTACGGTCAGTCCTGGTTTTCCGCCGCCAACTATCCGAACAACTTGCCGGGCGTGTGGGATTCCTATTGGGGATATCTGGTCAAACAGAACATCGCGCCGGTCTGGATCGGTGAGTTCGGAACCAAGCTCCAAACGACTTCGGACCAAAAGTGGCTGAGCACTTTGGTTGGCTACATCGTCCAAAACAAGCTGAGCTTTGCGTACTGGTGCTGGAATCCCGACTCAGGCGATACTGGAGGCATCCTGGCTGACGACTGGACGACGGTGAACACCAACAAACAGGACATCATCGCACCGGCCCTTGCACGTTAAACGAGCATTTGCCGTTTCACTCCGCTAAAGTGATCGGCCATGAACCCGGTGTTGTGGATGCTGGTGGCTGCGACGGGCGCTACGGTTGCCCTGCTCATCGAACGAAGACGGAAGACCCGCGAGCTTAGCCTGGATGCATGGGCGGAGACTCAAGGTCGACCGGTCATTCGCGAGGTGGAGCTGTCGATTCTGTCCGAAGTCGAGCCGCTGGCGCTGCTTCCCGATGTGTTTGGAATCGAGCGATTCCTACCGGCTCGTGCAGAGTCCGAAGCCGCGCTGTTCCTGTGTCACTGCGGGCGTGGTCATCGCCCAGAATCGGTCCTACTCGCAGTGCTGGCGGCTCCCGACTGGCTCCCTCATCTACGAATCCTGCATCACAGCGTGCGGGATGTGCCAAGTCACTTGGGGTATGTGGAAAAGGAGTCTGCCGCTCTGCCTCCGGCCTATCGGGTCGAAGCATTTGCGGAGCTGGATCCGGTGCTGCTCCAAGCGGTAGCCAGTGCCCTACCCCACGCCGGACACCCCCTCCGCATTGAGCTGCGCCCCGGTCGAATCCTCGTCGCGATGGATCGCAACGATGGCGAATCCGCCAGCCAACTTGGGGAACACAGCCAAGCTCTCCTCCGCGCACTGCTGTCTACCCGTGCCTAGCGATGGAACGAACTCTGTTCTGAGTCTTCCCTTACAGCCGGGGCGGAGCAGGGTCTGAGGGCTCAAAGCCATCCCCCTCTTCGTGCAGTCGCCTGCCATGCGCAGCCAGGGCTTCCTTCACCCGTAGCGCACCGCGGGTTCGATGTAGATCACTTAGATAGACCAAACAGATGGTATCCGGAAAAGAGGGAAGCTCAGCGTGAAGCCGCTGTAGCGCAAGTGGCTGGCCATATCCGGCAACCCGACGAGGAAGGAGTGCCGTACCGACCCCGTGGATGGCCAAGCTCTTGACGAGTTCTAGGTCTCCACAGGAAAGCAGGCGCGGCGGCCTGATGTCGAGCGCTGCCATCCGATCGATCAGCTCCTGACATTGAGAAATCCGACCCGCGAAGATGAGTGGACGCTCAGCAAGACGCCGCCGCGCACACGCGAAGGAATGACCGGAGGTAGGAGTCCCAACCGTCTTCCCTTGTTGAGCCGAAATGAACAGATCGACCGCATCATGAAACAGCGGAACGATCACCAGGTCGGGCTGTGGACGCGGATTGACCACCAACCCAAAGTGAATCCGTCTCTCGATCACTGCTTGCTGCACAGCCGCCGAACTACCATTCCACAGCGCCAGATCAATGCGTGGCTCCGCAGCAAGGAATCCGCTCAGGAATCGCGGCAAAAAGTACGCACCGAGCGACTCATGACAGCCCAAAATGAAGCTTCCTTCAAAGGACCGCTCCAGATCGCGAATCTGGACTGTCGCTTGCTCTAAGAGAGTGACCGCCTGTTCGGCATAGGTACGGAGGGCCTCGCCGGTGCTCGTCAAAGTGGCACCGCGATGATCGCGCACCAGCAGCGTGCTGCCCAGTTCCTCTTCCAAGCGCTGCATCGCCCCGGTCAGTGTGGGCTGACTGACCTGTAGGCGCTTGGCCGCCGCGCTCAGACTTCCGGCTTGAGCGATCGCGAGGAGGTAGCGTAACTGGCTGAGATCCATGATGGCGGCAGCTCCATTATCTTCCGCTATGGCAGGTATTGGAATCACCTATGATCGGAGCCAACACATCGCTCCTTATACTGACGGCACGATGCGGGCTGCGAGCCACTCAGGCGACCTGGGTGGCAGACGATAAAACGCCGCATCGACGCAAACGTCAACCGCGACTGGGGAAGGAGCATAGATTATGGCGCGAAGGTGGCTATGTAGTTCTCTCATCGGGGGCCTGCTCGCACTAGCGGGCTGTCCGAGCGATCCCACCACATCGATGGACATGGGCGGCGGTGGAGCCGACATGACCATGGGACCGGTAAAGGTACTCAAGCGTGCCTCAAAGTCGGCCACGATTGCGATCTCGGATGACGACTCGCTGGTTGCGGTCTGCAACGTCGATGATCGCTCGGTGTCCTTCTTTACGACCGCGAACAACACCAGACTGTCGAAAGTTACAGTGGGAGGAGAGCCCTCTTCGGTTGTTCTTCATCCCGATGGCAAGACCGCGTTTGTGTCACTCCGTGCCGACGCCACCGTGGTCAAGGTCAGCGCGATTGATACCGCATCGCCCACTGTCTCGGCTCCAACCCCTGTCGGTTCGGAACCCAGTGGACTCGCGCTTTCTCCAACGGGAGCAAAGCTGTTTGTGGCGGAGTATGCAGAGTCCAAGATCGGCATCATTGATACCGCCACCATGGCCCGTACCGACTTTGTCGCCAGCATTCGCAACCCGCGCTCTCTGCTGGTCACAAACAATGGCAATACCGACGATACGGATGAATCCGTGATTGCCCCAGAGTTCTTCGGAACGCCTGTCGCCGGTCTGGAAGCAAAGGACAACGGACGAAACGGCAACGTTCGGATCTTCGCCGTAGCGAGTGGCGCACCGAGCGGAACCATCGCCTTCCCGGCTCTCACCCAAGCCCAGCTTGGCATCGCCGGAACACTGGCCAACGGTGCCGCACCAAACCAGCTTTATGCGGTCGCCACCGCGCAAGGGAAGATCTACGTTCCCTCGATCTCAGCTTCTCCTGAAGGTGCGCCACGGTTTGACAGCAACGTCGCACCCGTGATCTATGTCGCCGATCTCGCCTCCAAGACCGAAATTCGCGGCGGCAGCGGAACCACCAACCTGGCGTCTTTGGTGAACGCGCTTCCCACCCCGCGCTTCTTCCTGGCAGACACCGTCGATCTCGACTTTGTACCCGGCACGAGCATCGCCTACGCGGTGTCACGTGGTGCCGAGGTGGTGCAGCGCATTGACTACAGCGGTGCTTCACCAGCGCTCGGTTCGACGATGAACAAGCAGATCGATCTCATCGGTGCTGCTGGCAATCCCAACCTCTGTCAGAATCCGAACGGTATCGCCATTGCCGCCGGACAGCAGCGCGCCTACGTCAACTGCTGGGGCAATCAAAGGCTCGCCGTCATCGACCTCGGTACGCAGTCTGTGCTAACCGCCGTCGATTCTGCTGCACTCACCGCCAGCCCGGTCACCAAGGGTCGTCACTTCTTCTTCACGGGACGAGGTCGCTGGTCGGGTAACGGCACGGCTGCCACGCCGCCCACCGAGAACGGGGCCGCTTGGTCGAGCTGCGGATCATGCCATCCCGATGGACTCTCCGACAACATGACCTGGATCTTTGCCGCTGGACCGCGCCAGACCACCTCGATGGACGGCAGCTTCTCGCACACCGTTGGCGCAGCGATGCAGAAGCAGCGCATCTTCAACTGGACCGGAATCATCGACGAGATGCACGACTTCGAGGCCAACACCCGTGGCACTTCGGGCGGACTCGGTGCGCTCACCACCGCCACCGGACAGTGCACGCTGGCCAATGAGACACGGCAAGCTCTGTCAGCGGCTCCACTCGGTACGCCTTCCTCGATCTCGCTCCTGAGCACCGCTGGCAACTGCGTCAACGATTGGAACGACATCAACGAGTACGCCAAGACGGTTCGTCCGCCACGCGGCCTCCGCTTCCTAGATGCAGCCTCTGTCGCACGCGGCGCAACCCTGTTTGGAGCCGGTGCCACGGGTGGCGGCTGCGTCAACTGTCACGGCGGCCAGGGCTGGACGGTTTCCCGTCGGCACTACGATCCAACGATGAATGCCACAGTGATGAACGTGACGGCCACTGCCTATACCCGCCCGGCGGTCCTCGCCCTGTTCAATGACTTTGGTGCCGGCTCGTTTCAGATTGGTGCCCAGCCACTGGCATCGGACAACTTCGTGACCGTTCCGGTACCGCCGCTGCAGACCGCGTGCAACATCCGCAAGGTCGGTACCTTCGGCGTGCCTGCCAACACCGCCGCCACCGATGCGCTGGAGACTCGTGCCGGAACCTTCGCCAACGGTGCCGCCACCAGCAACCGCGCCCAGGGCCGAGGTGGCTACAACGTCCCCTCTCTGTACGGCATGGCACTTGGCGCTCCGTACCTGCACCACGGTCAGGCCCAATCGCTCGATGAGCTGTTTACCGATACCAAGTGGCAGACGCACTGGCAGTCGGGCTCGGCCAACTTCCTGTCCGGAGCGACCGCAGCCCAGGATCGCAAG
>CALLYL010000226.1 GCA_937859535.1 uncultured Myxococcales bacterium | reverse complement strand
TCAAGCGACCCACGCTAGGCGATCCCTGTAGGCGAATGCAAGCAGAGCGCAACTGTCCTCGCCACTTTGTGGGACTTGACACGGCCCGACTAATAAGAAGCGGGACAAATACCTGACTTTTTGTTGGATACCCAACGAGCCGACCTTGTCGTGCACCGATCGCGATCCCATACTCAAATGCCTTACTCAGCACGAAAAGCGTTACCAAGGAGACAAAAAATCTATGTTAACTAGAAAGACTACTTTTTCGCGGATTGGACAATGGTTTGGGATGGGCTCATTGGCGCTGCTGTTGATTGGTGGTGCGGCGAGCTGTGATTCAGGGCCTGGCGCTCTGCCTCCCAACGACATGGGCGGAGTCGGCGCGATTTCGGTCACCAGCGTCAGTCCTGCGGTAGCTGGCATGACGGGTGGCACCCCGGTGGCAGTCTACGGCTCGGGCTTTGCGGCGGGGGCTACGGTGGCCTTCGGCAATAAGTTGGCGACGGAGGTCCAGGTGATTTCGTCGACGCAGATCCAAGCGCTCGTGCCCGATTCGGGAGGGATGACGGGTGCGGTGCCGGTGACGGTTCGCAATCTGGACGGCAGCTTTGCGGTGGCTTCGACGCTATTCCGCTATGTGAGGGTGGTGCTCGACTTTTCTGCGGAGCGAATCGCGGTTGGAAATCACCCGGTGGCGGTCCTGGCCGAGGACACCAATGGTGATGGTGGACCCGAGATCATTACTGCGAATGATGGCTCGCAGGACGTGTCGGTGCTGGCCGCAAACCTGGGCTACAAGAACGGTGTCAGCTACTCGACGCCCGTCGGTCCGAACGCGCTCGCGGTGGCGGATTTCAACGGCAACCGCATTCCTGATATTGCGATCGCATGCAACAACGCAAACTTCCAAGACGTGGCGATTCTGAGCGGCAACGGTGGCGGTGGGTTCATGCCGCCGGTGACGTTTACGGTTGGGCGCAATCCGACGGCAGTGGTGGCCCGCGATCTCGATGGTGACGGCAAGCCGGACATCGTCGTGGCCCCCCGTACCGGCGACCTCGTTTACCTATTAAAGAACACGAGTGTTACGCCAAGCTTTAGCTTTGCCACAGGAGCGACCTACAGCCTGAAGGCGATGAGTGCTCCCTCGGCGCTGCTGCTGGAGGATCTGACGGGCGATGTCTATCCAGAGCTGGTGACGGCCAACTACTCGGACTCTTCGATCTCGACGTTTATCGGCAACAGCGGTGGCATTTTTTCGGGACCGAAGAACACTGCCGCTGGAGCGCAGGTTCTTTCCCTTGCAGCGGGCGACCTGACGGGCGATGCCAAGAAGGATGTGGCGGCGCTCAATTTCAACACCCGCTCGGTGACGGTTTTGAAGGGGCGTGGTGATGGCAGCTTTGATCCTGGAGAGCTGCTGACCACCGATAAAGACCCACGAGTGGTGGCAATTGCCGACATGGATGGTGACGGCAAGCTGGATCTGGTGGTGGCCAATGGCGGTGCCGACAGCGTCGGGATCTACCTGGGCAATGGCAGCGGTGGGTTCGATGCTCCACAGAGCTTCACCGTCGGTGCGACTCCCTATGGCATGGTCGTAAAAGACATCAACCTCGATGGCAAACCGGACATCGTGACCGCCAACTACAACAGCAATGATGTATCGATTCTGCGCAACAAGACGCAGCGGTAGCTCCTGCGTGACCACGGAGCTGAAAGAAAGACCGGCGAACTGGCCTTCCGGATCGTGTGCAAGGTCGATGTGGTGCCCTCCAATCGGCCTGTGATAGGAGTAACGAATGCAATCGGCATCCATGGAATTGAGCGCTAGCACCCAGAGTCGCACCGCAACCACCCAGGCCGAGCTGGATAAATACCTGGCGATCCTCGGCGAAAATGCGACGCCATTTGCGCGGCTGGCACCTCGCGAGAAGGCGGCGCTGCTTCGGGCATGTGTGCCTCGTCTGCTCGCGGTGTCAAGGGACTGGGTTGCCGCAGCGTGTAAGGCAAAGGGCCTGCTCATGGACACCCCGGCCTCCAGCGAGGAGTGGCTGGGCGGGCCGTACGTGACGATGCGCTGCTTGCGTAAGCTGATCATGTCGTTGGAGCAGATACAGACCTTGGGTAAGCCAAGCCTGCCGTCGGGGGCGATTCGGGTAGCGGGCGATGGCCGCACCGAGGTGCTGGTGATGCCCGGTGAGGCCTATGATCATGCGATCTCGGCGGGGTTTACGTGCCGACTCCGAATGGAGAAAGGCTGGGACGATCGCAAGGTGCGCGAGGAACAGGCGATCTTCTATAGCAAGCGCGATCCGCAGGGGGGCGTGTCGCTCATCCTCGGCGCTGGAAACGTCGCGTCGATCCCACCGACGGATGCCCTGTACAAGCTGTTCCACGAAGGCAAGCTGTGCATCGTCAAGCTGAACCCGGTGAACGAGTACCTGGGGCCGTTTTACGAGCAGGCGTTCCAGCCACTCATCGAGCGCGGCTATCTGCGGTTCGTCTACGGTGGTGCCGAAGTGGGCAGCTACCTTTCGTATCATCCTCAGATCGTCGATGTACACATCACTGGGTCGGATCGCACCCATGACATGATCGTTTGGGGCCCGCCGGGAGAAGAGCGCACTCGGCGGCAGTCGGCTGGTGATCCGCTGCTCAAGAAGAACATTACGAGTGAGCTGGGCTGCGTCACGCCGGTGATGATCGTGCCGGGCAACTACTCGGCGGGTGAGCTGCGAATGCTCGCGGAGAACATTGCGACGCAAGTGGTGAACAACGGCTCGTTCAACTGCAATGCGGCCAAGATCCTGGTCCTGTCGGAGTCGTGGCCGCAGCGGCAAGAGCTGCTGAAGTCACTGCAAGAGATCTTGCAGGACATGCCGACGCGGCGAGCCTACTATCCAGGCGCTCAGGATCGCTTTGCGAAGCTGACGGCTGGCAAGACGGTGACGCGGCTGGGACGGGCGGGAGAAGGCGAGTTGCCGTGGACCTTGATTCGTGATGTCAACCCGAAGACGCCCGACGAGATGCTGTTTTCGACGGAACCATTCTGTTCGATCATCAGCGAAGTGGCTTTGCCCGAAAAGGATGCGGCGGAGTTTGTGACGGCAGCGGCCCGCTTTGCCAATGACCGGCTGTGGGGCACGCTGAGCTGTAGCATGTACCTAGCTCCATCGACGGAGAAGCAGCCCGAGGTGCAGGCTGCGCTCGAACAGGCGTGCGACGTGCTGCGTTATGGCGTGGTGGGCATCAACCACTGGCCCGCCGTTGCGTACGGAGCGATGACGCCGCCGTGGGGAGGCCATCCATCGGGAACGCTGCTTGATATCCAGAGCGGCATTGGCTTTGTTCACAACACCTTCATGTTCGAGGGCATCGAGAAGGCGATCCTGCGTGGACCACTAACCCCGTCACCGAAGCCGCCTTGGTTTGTGACGCACAAGCGATCGCATGAAGTGGCCCAGCGGATGCTGCGCTTCGAGGCCGAGCCATCGTGGCTGAAGATCCCGGCCATCGCTTTCCACGCACTGATGGGCTCTTAGTCCCCGCACTTTCTTCGCACCTTCGCCATGATTCGTATCGTCGCTGGAGCCCTCGGTGGACGGCGGCTGCGCACCCCGGTGGGTCTTCAGACTCGGC
>CALLYL010000225.1 GCA_937859535.1 uncultured Myxococcales bacterium | reverse complement strand
CATTAAGTACCGCGACCCGACCGCGCTGACAATGTGTACAGTCGCGAGCCACAGCGCCTACGCGCCATGCACCCGCTGCCGATTTCGCTATCCGATGTTCAAGCCGCCGAGCGTCGCTTGGTCGGTCACGTGCACCACACCCCGCTTTTGTCGTGTCAAACGCTGTCTGCGCTTGCGGGCTGCGAGCTGCGGCTCAAGGGCGAGCATTTGCAGCGCTCGGGGTCGTTCAAGCTGCGCGGCGCGCTCAATCGCTTGCTTCAGCTTACGGAAGCTGAAAAACGGCATGGGGTGGTGGCCTTTTCGTCTGGGAATCACGCGCAAGGGGTGGCACTGGCAGCGCGAATTGTCGGGACTCCGGCGGTGATCGTGATGCCGGAAGATGCGCCGCAGGTGAAGCTCGATGCGACCCGAGGCTACGGTGCCGAAGTGGTTCTGTATCACCGCCAGAGCGAAGACCGCGAAGCAATTTGTCGACGCATTGCGGACGAGCGGAGCGCAGTGATCGTGCCGCCGTTCAATGATCCCCACATCATGGCCGGGCAGGGGACCGTCGGGCTCGAAATCTTGCGTGACTGGCCGGAGGTCGAGGTGGTGGTGATTCCCATCGGGGGTGGCGGTCTGATTGGCGGCATTGCTACAGCCATCAAGTCACTGCGTCCCGATGTGCGGGTGATTGGCGTCGAGCCCGAGGCCGCCGATGATGCATATCGCTCTCGGCAAGCCGGTCAGATTGTGCGGATCGCGCAGCCACGGACGATTGCCGATGGGGTTGCGACGCAGTCTGTAGGGACACTTACCTTTCCGGTGATGCAGGCGCTGGTCGATGACATCGTGACGGTCAGCGAGTCGGCGATCGCGCAAGCGCTGCTGCTGATCATGTCGCGAGCCAAGCAGGTGGTCGAGCCGACGGCTGCGTTGGCGCTGGCGGCGCTTTTGTCGGGACGGCTCAAGCTGCCGGGACGCAACGTGGTCGGGCTTCTGTGTGGCGGCAACCTGGACCTTCAAACACTGCCTAGACTTGCCGAAATCGCAGCTATTCAGTAATTAAAACTACAAATTTTGCGGTTTACAATACGACATGCTCGAAGCCCTTGGACCTGGCCCGCTGTCGCCGGTCACGCTCCGCTTTCGTGCGTTGGTTTCGGCGATGCTGTCGCCAGCGCTGCCAGTTCGTCTCGACAATCAGACTGAGACGGAAGTTCAGCTTCGCATCGAACGGCCCGATAAGCCGCCCGAGTACATCGTCATCCTCGACGCGGTGAGGGAAGATGAGCGCTCGCTTCAGTTGCGCTTGGCTCGTCTGACCTCCGAGAGCGTGGCTGATCAGCATGTGGTGATTTTGTCGAATCAGGGCTGGCTGCCCGACGTGCTGACCAAGGCTTCGACGACCTACGGCTCGCGGCTGAAGCTGTATCAGGTCGATGCTGATGGCAAGGTTGTGCTCGGGAGTCCGTCGGGACCGTTGGCCGCCGCGATCAAGGCCCAGCGCGAGGTGTCACCGTCGCAAGAGACGGCGGAAGAGTTTGCAGCCCGATTGACCCGCGCTGAAGCCGACAAGGCGAGTGAGGTCGAGCGCTTCGAGGACAGGCTGGCGGCGCAAAAGCCGGTGGCGACGTTTGTGTTGGCGGCGGTGCTGGCGGCGCTGTACGGGCTGTTTCGGCTATGGGCACCGACGGATGGCACGCTGTGGACGCAGCTTCAGATGGGAATCTGTGTACCGCGCTTCGTCACCGATGGTGAGCTGTGGCGGCTGATGGTGGGCGCACTGCTTCACGATCAACTGGTTGTCGTCGGGTTGAACGTCGCGGTGCTGCTATCGCTCGGTTATCAGACGGAGCGAATGCTGGGGACCGGACGCTTTGCGGCGCTGATTGTGGCGAGCATTCTGTGCGGTGCGCTGGTGGCGGTGCTGCCAACGCCCCTGCTGCTGATTCCGCGCAAGTTCGGTTTTTCACCGGCGCTGTTTGGGATTTGCGGCGCACTGGTCGGGCTGGCGCTGCGCACAGGTGGGCTTCCTCCCGATACGGTGGCGCGGGTCCGGAAGGTGGCGCTGGCCGGGTCGATCCCATCGGTGATCGTTGCGGTGCTTAGTGGGGAGCGGGCGACGCTCGGTGGTGGATTTGCAATCGGCCTCTTGCTGGTGGTGAGCGGACTGTTGCCACCTTTGCGGCTGTCCGATCCCGACCCGCCGAGTGTGACGACCAAGCTGACCCAGCAGTCGATGACGGCCCTGTCGGCGTTGATCCTCGGGGGGAGCGTGGCGGTGGCGTTTGTCATCGGGAAGCCGTGGTCACAAGAACCGAGTGCCCGCGAACGATGGAGCAAGACCATGCTCAGTCAGGCGCTCAGCAAAGATCGTGGGTCCACCGCTGGGACGACATCGGGCGACTCCGGCCAGGCCACGCCGGAAGCGGATCTGTCGCCGACCCAGCACTCGCTGCCCGGTATCGGAGTGGGTTTGGTTCTGCCGAAGCTGCTCGGAGATCCACAGCCACAAGGGGAGGGCGCACAGCAGACGATTCGCTTTGGCGACCTGACCGGCAAGCTCCAGCAGCTTGATGTGGCGGTGCGTCGTCACGAAGCGCCGTTTAAGAAGCAGGCGCAGGTGCTGGTTGCATTTGATCAGGCGGTGGCGCTGGTGCGGGCCGACAAGCAGCGTGAGATCACCGCCGGACGGCTGACGATGATTGGCGAGCCGCGCAACTTCACGATCACCGATATGCCTGCCGTCGAGCTGAGCTTTTCCGGGGGCGAAGGTCAAAAAGCCAGGACTGCGGTGCTGGTGAACAAACAAGTGCTGGTGGTGCTGTCGTATCTGTATTCGGATCTATTGCCGCCGAACTTGCAGCTCGATTTGGGCAAGGTGCTTGGATCGGTGAAGGACGAGTTTGCTGATTCTCCCGTCGAGCAAGCCAAGGGAAAAAAGAAAAAGAAGGGCAAAAAGCGGCGTTAGCTCGGACTGCTGCGGTGAATGGTGCAGTCGTGGTAAGCCGAGCGGGTGAAACACGGACCAATGGCGAAGGTTGGTCGGCTGGGTCTGTCGGCGTTGCGGACGGTGTCTTGTGCGAAGGGCGGTGATTTGCCCAACGAGGAGACGCCGGACCTTTCTCGGCCAGCGCTGACATCCTGGCTGTCGTCGGCTCGGGTGCTGGTGAGTGGGCGCGATGTCGCGACGGCTCGGTGATTTACGACGTCGCCGCCGATTCGCCACTAGAAACCGAGCTGGAGCTTTTGCCGTCAGGTCAGATGCTGGCGCTGGTGCGGATGGACGGCTCAGACGACGAGCTACTCGGCAACAGTGGTCGGTTGCGCACCAAGGTCTGCTGGTCGGCGGCTCCGTATACGAAGTTCGACTGCGGGAGCGAGTTTTCGGGCCAGCGGCTCGACAGACCGATCTCGTGTTCGGCGCAAGGTCGACTGGTTGTGATCGCTCGATGACACCTTCAGCCAACGTACAAAAAGCGGACCTCGCTGTTCGAGCTGACCGGTCCGCTCGACGGTGGACCGCTGAACTGGAAGCTGTGGGGTGATCTACCGAGCGCGGGCGATACGGCGTATGCGGGAGCGGTTGCACTGTCCGGCACGCGCTGGCTGGTGAGCGATTACTCGGGCGAGGTCAGCGAGGATCTGGGCTGGCTGCCGGGGATGCTGGGCCAATCGTATATCTGGCTTGGTGAGCTCGACCGCGATGGGATGGGCTTCCATGCCATCGGTGAGGTGCAAATCCACTTGACGCTTTTTAGAAGAATATGATTATCAATTTCATAAAAGGAGCGGAGCAACTTGTTACGAGTCTTTGCAGTGGGCCTTGCGTGGCTGGGTCTTTTGGGTTGTAGCCCCGATAACCGTGTCGCCAGAGATGCAGCGGCGACAGTGCTGGCCACAACGATTCGCGACTATGGCGTGCAGCGAGCCGATGCGCTGGCCACTGCCTGCGTCGATGTGGAGTGGGCGCTGCCACTCATTGGCGCGCAAGACGTGGCGCTCGCTCAGAAGGCGTGGATCCGAGCTCGACTCGAGTACGACCACGCTGCTGCGTTGTTCAAACTCGCCGCCCCCGAAATCGATGCCCTGATTGATGGTGAGCTGGATAGTCCACTGACGCGTAGCGGGCTGCGTAAGCTGGAACAGCCGTTGTTTGGGAAGCCGACCGCTGATGCGTTGACGCTCAACTGGGGGGCACGGGCGCTGGCGGAGGCCTCAGTGCGGTTGCCACCGGCGATGGCGGATAGCGCTCGCACGCTCGATGTGGGGGTGTTCTTGAGCACGCTGTCTGGCCTTGCTGTGGTGGCGGGGGCCAAGCTCGATGGTTCCGACAGTCCGTTTGCCCAGCAGTCGATTCCATCGGTCCGCTCAGGCATTGAAGGGATCGCTGCGATGTACGAGCCGCTGTCGGGTCTGACGCGTGCGACCGACGGCGCGCTGGATGATCAGATTCATCAGCTCTTGTCCGATCTGCTCAGTCAGCTTCAAGGTGTGTCCGCGACGGAGCAGGTCCGCGACAAAGCGCTGTTTTTGCGTCGCACTGCAGAGCTTGGGCAAGTGCTGCTCAAGGTCGGTCCTGCTCTGGGGCAAAGCGTCAGCGCCATCGTTGACGTCACCTAACGGGAAAGGGAGAAGGCCGTGAGTTCTATGTCCACGATTTGTAAGGTGACGGCACCGCACTTGGGGGCTGTGCTGGGTTTGGTTGGTATCCTCGGCTCAGCGACAGCCTTTGCGCAGACGGCGGTGCCAACGAGTACGCCGCCGACCCCTTCTTCGCCGACCAGTGCCATCGATTTGCAAGGCTCGGTGCGCTCGCTGCCTAGCGGGGCGGAGCCAACGGTGGCTGCTCCTGCGACGGCTGCTCCGGCCACAACACCAGTCGTACCGGCGGTACCGGCGGGTCCGGCGATTCAGCTTGCTCCCGAGGACGACGATGTCCCGATGCAGTCGCAGATGGTGCTCGGTGATTCACCAAAGAGTGCGGCACGCAAAGGCGGAGCGATCAGCTTGCCGCGACAGTCACAGATCGATGTGGCGCTGGATGCTCGGACGAACAAGCTGCGCGGTGCGGCGGTCGGTGGTTACGGAGAGGCGATCCTGAATGCGCCCATCGGGGGAAACTTACCAACGGTCGTGGACTTGCGCCGGACGGTACTTTTCTTCGGCTACAACTTCACGGACAACATCCGTTTCTTTTCCGAGGTCGAGTACGAACACGCGCTTACCACCAACGGTTCAAACGGCGAAGTGGGCGTCGAACAAGCCATCCTCGACTTCATGTTCCGGCGGTGGTTGAACTTCCGCGTCGGAATGGGCGTGCTTCCCATCGGGCTCATCAACATTTATCACGAGCCGTCGACGTTCAATGGTGCCGAGCGTCCCGATGCCGACCTGCTGATCGTGCCGAGTACCTGGCAACAGATGTTGGCCGGTCTGTACGGTGCCGCTGGGCCGCTGCGTTATCAGCTCTACGTGACTCCGGGACTGCGGGCGGAGGGATTTACAGCGGATGCCGGAATTCGCGGCGGTCGTCAAGAAAGCGAGATTCGAGCGCGGGACTGGGGGCTGGTCGGTCGTCTCGATTACGCACCGTTTTTGGGTGGCAACATCGGTCTGTCGGGATACTGGGGACGGGCGGGGCAGGGCGATCCGAACTTGGGAGATGTCTCGGTCACGATTGCCGCGCTCGATACCAAGCTGTCGCGATGGGGAATGACCCTGCGCGGGCAGCTTTCCTATGTCTTTATCAGTGACGTCGAGCTGCTCAATCGGGTGCTGATCTTGGCGCGGCCAGGAACGGGTCCGGTGTCACGGCAGCTCATCGGTGGTTATGTCGAGCTGTCCTACGATCTGTTGCGACTCCTTCCCCACAATCAGGGGTTCCAACTGATTGCATTCGGTCGCTACGAACGGACCGATACCCAGCTTGATGTGGTCGACTCTGGACTTGGACTTGTGCGCAAGCCTGGACTCGATCGCACCGTCTACACCGCCGGACTTACGTTCCGTCCGATCTTGGAGGTCGCGCTCAAGTTCGACTACCAACATCGCTTCACGGAAGTGAGCGGTAGCAATGGAAACCAAATCAACGTCGCGGTCGCCTATCAGTTTTAGTGAAAGCGGAGAATGTCATGCTCAGCAAACCAGCCATTCCCTTTGCATTCCTAGTCGGATTGGGAGGACTCCTGTTCGGATGTGGAACACCCGCGCAGCCACCGCAAGGACTGTCTCTGGTACGCATTCCCGAAGAAGTCTTTGCCGATCCTACGAACAATCAAACCAGTCCCGAGCGAGTCGAGTTAGGTAGACTCCTGTTCTTTGATCCGGTGCTTTCTGAAAACGGCAAGATCGCCTGTGCAAGCTGTCATCATCCCGAAAAGGGAATGAGTGATGGCTTGCCGGTGAGTGCGGCGCTGGCAGATCCCAAGGGAGGCAATCTGACGCGATCTTCACCGACGATTTACGATGCGCGTTACCAGTTTGCGCAGTTCTGGGATGGGCGCGTGGCAACGCTGGAAGAACAGGCGCTAAAGCCCGTGGAAAATCCGCGTGAGATGGGGTCAACGATTCCCAAAGCGCTGGCTCGGGTAAGTGCAATTCCTGAATATCGCGATCGTTTTACCGAGGCCTACGGAGAACTCACAGAGTCCTCCCTGGCACGTGCGATCGCGGCGTTTGGACGCAGTGTGGTGGCGAACAATGCGCCCGTGGATCGCTATCTAGCGGGTGATTCTGCGGCGATGTCGAAAGATGCCAGCGCTGGGTTTGAGCTCTACTTTGGGAAGGCCCGCTGTAGCTTTTGTCACTATGTGCCGCTCTTTAACGGCGTCGAAGGCCCAGAGTTTGAGTCGACGAGGTTCCGTGTGACCGGCGTTCCCGAGCGTGGACTTGCGCAGCTTACCAAAGACATCGGGCGCGAGGAGTTTACTCACGATCCGCGTCATCGTCATGCCTTCAAAACCCCGACTCTGCGCAACGTAGCTCAGACTGCACCGTACATGCACAACGGCGCGTTCGATACCTTGGAGCAAGTGGTCGATTTCTATGACCAAGGCGCTGGGGCCGGACAACCCTATTCCGTTGAGAATCTCGACGCCAGAGTGAGTACAGGACCACTCGGACTGACGGCGAAGGAAAAGCAACAGCTCATCGTATTTTTGAACGAAGGACTCACCGATCAATCACGTCGTCCGCAGGTTCCTGCCCGCGTGCCCAGCGGACTCCCGGTCGGTTCTCTGGCTAAGTAAAGTGGCCCCGTACGGCGGAACAGACTGCGTCTATCCATGTGAAATGGTTCTGTAACAGAAGGAGCTAGGGAGTCCGAGCAGAGACCGAGCGACCGTTGTGCTTCCAATCTGGCAGGCTGCGATGTTATAAGCCGCAAATGCGTACACATACTCGTTCGTCGCGTTGGCTGCTCGTCCTTGGACTTTCCCTAGGTGGAATGCTTGGTCCGGTCGGATCGGCCTCTGCC
>CALLYL010000224.1 GCA_937859535.1 uncultured Myxococcales bacterium | reverse complement strand
AAGCATCCTTGGATGCGTTATGACCCTTGATCAGATCCGTCAGTTCCTTGATTACTTTTGTCGTCTCGTCTTGTTTGTATCCTAAAAGTGAAATAAACCACTGCCCGATCTCTTTATCTCTATTCTTCGGATAAGAGGCAGCCATTTTAATGGCGGCGTCTCCTATCTCTTTTGGGAGCAACGTGATTGCTCTATTGTCATTTTTCTTGTAGACGGCTGCCGCCCGCATGGCCATCAAGAAAAATTGCTCAGCGTGGCGTGCTTCATGGTATGTAAATGAACAAAGCTCAATAAATGAGGATGGATCAAACTTTTCGCTGATAACCTTTGTGTTGATTTGAATTGCCCACTTTTTGTAGTCAAATTGTGCATTGATTGTGTTTGTTGATGATATGAATAAAACTTTAGAAAAGGGAACTGACTCGATTGCCTCATTGATCGCGGCATCCAAACTGGCAAGGCGTTTGATGCGGTCGAGCTTGTCCCAACCCTTCCAATGCTTCATACAAGATTTTACAAACTGTTTCTGAACTGATTCATCACTTAGAGTTTTCATGGCGTTATTCCTCCTTTTCGAGCTATCCTAGAAAAGACGGGAACGGACGTGTGATGAGGACCAGGGGCTTGGCGTTCCCAGTATGGTTGCCCCCTCGATGCGTTATCGTCTGGGACGAAGGAAAGTTGCCTAGAGTGATTAGCGAGGGCATCAAGCGGGCGTGGAAGTCGACGAGGAAGCGAAAGCCGGGGCAGATGGCGCTTCTGTAGCCGTTGCTGTCTCTCGGTCGATAGTCTGTGGTTGTGGCGGCCCCTCGTCTCTGCTCTATTGTGGCCGCATTTCATGGACCTGAGTGGAGGCGAGGATGCGTTCGATTTTGTGGTCGGCGGTGGTGTTGATGTTGGGCAGTGCGGCACCCGTTGGTGCGGAGCCACAGTATTTCCGGGTGACGGTTGACTCGGTTCCTGCTGGAGCCAAGGTCTATGTCGATGGAAAGCAGGAGGGTATGGCCTGCCAGGCTGGCCCCAATTGCAAGCCTCGGGTCAGCAAAGGCACTCACCGGCTCTTGCTGGAGCTGGATGGCTACAAGCCGCTTGAGGAATCGATCAACGTCGCAGGGAACCAGCGGTTCGTGTTTACGATGCACGCTTCGGGAGGACGGCTGGAAGTGCGTCCTACTTCTGGCACAAGCTCGGCGCAAGGAGCCGAGTTGCTGATCGACGGCAAGCTATCTGGAGCGGTTCCGGCGGAAGTCGAAGTTACGCCGGGACGTCACACCATCGAGGTCAAGCGAGCCGGTCATAATCCCTATACCCAAGAAATCGAGGTCAAGGCTTCAGAGACTCGGCAGGTGATGGTGTCCTTGGTCGAAATTCCTGCACCGCCGCCGCCTCCAGTTGCATATCTGCCGCCACCGCCTGTCGCGCTTCCGCCACCACCTCCGCCGCCGCGACGTGGTGCAGGATCGTCGGTTTCGTTTGTTCCTCGCGATGGGAACACGCGCTACATCGTGTCTACGTCAAGCGGTGGTTCCTGCTCAACGCCATGCACGGTGCTAATGAATCCGGGTCACGGAATGATGAGCGTGACGGGACCAGGCTCTAAGCACTTCGAGAGAGAACTGATCGTGCCGCCTGGCCCCTCGCAAGTCTCGGTGCAGCACTTCACGCTAAGCCGGGCGATTGCTGGGCCAATCCTCACTGCGATTGGACTGCCGCTACTCGCCGTCGGAAGCTACTACATGTATTGGTACGGTCAGGGATACTCCGAGGCGAACGCCTACGTCGGTGGTGTCGCTGGCGCGCACGGCCTGGCGTTCACCATCGCCGGTCTGGTGCAGCTCGGTTCGATCAAGACCACCCGAGTCGACTTGCGCCCGCTCGTTCCTGTCATGACCACCGCCCCAAATCCGCAGTCCGAAGATTACCCGCAGTAGTGGTTTCTCATCGCCAGCGCCGCTTAGGTGCGCTGGCTTTGGCTCCCCCGGCGCTGACCCGGCCATCTGGCTTTCCCCCCCCCGATCGAACGGCTTGCAATTGGGCCTCTATCGTTACATGGTAAAGGCAGCGAGCCATGTCCTCGGCCAATAAGTCCCGTCAACTGTTAACACATCGTCTGCTTCTCGCATCAGCAAACCCATGGCGGATACCCGAGATCAACACCGTGCAGAAAAGTGGATCGTCGATATTGGACTACCGCAGCGCCATCCGGGACGATTGTTCTCTGGCAAGAAGTTGCGGCTCATTTGGGGTGGTGAGTTTGCCTTCGACGCGGTCAGTGATGACCTGTCGATCGTCGCTTGCGTCTCGACCAGCGCGGCCGTGACCGCCTCCGGCAAGCTGGGGACTGCGAAGGTTCAAAAGCTGAAGACTGATGCGCTGTATCTACTGCATCTTGCGATACCAGCACGTCGCATCATGGTGTTTACAGATGCATCTATGCATGCCCACTTCGAGAGAGCGCGCAGCACAGGTCGCTTCCCACCGTCAGACCTAATCGAAATTGTGCACATGCCACTGCCAAGCGACCTCCAAAAGCGCGTGCTGGATTCGCAGACGGCGGCTTCCGTAGAAACATCTCCGCAGAAGACGGCACTTTCCAGGCGTTGACGTTCTACAGCCAGCGGATAGGGCACCGCGATGCCCCGTGCGATGCCCCATCAGCAACCTGATCGGGCAAAGCGATGCCCCATGCGATGCCCCATGTCGGGTTGGCTATCCCTTCCCCCGCTTTTCCATGACCAGGACCGAGGCCATTTTCGTAGGGCCGTAGGGTAGATCCTTGAGGACGGTCCAGCCGTAGTCGTGGAACAGGGCGCGGAGGAACTCTGGGGTGTATCGGCGAAGCTTGAAGGCGAGGTGGCGGTGGGGCGATCCTTGGTTGGGATGAACGGTTACGAAGAAGTCCAGCTCGTAGCTACCTTCTACGTTGGTGCGCGTATTGAGCTGGACCTCTCCTTCCAAGCGGCTAACGCTGGTGCAGTACCTGCGTATCGGGCCAGTCATCCAACTGTTGTGAGTGACAAGTGATCCATTGATGAGCGGAGGATCGAGTTGGTGGATGCGCTCCGGTTCGCTCGGCGGCGCATACGCGATCTGATAGTCGAGCACGCACAAGTCCCCTTCGGTGGCTAGGCTGAGCTGGTCGCGCACGAAGGAGACTTCGTTGTCGAGATTGGCCAGGGTGCCGCCAATCATCACGTAGATGCGGCGACGATTCATGGTGCCCGGCCTGGGAAGAAAGACCGGGTAGCGCCAGACGTGGTGGAAGTCTCCGTGAAGGGTCTGGACTTGGACGCGGTCGCCGAGCATCTCGGTGGCGCGGTGGTAGGCGATGACGAGCAGCGGGTGGCTGATGTCGAGCAGGTGCAGGCGCAGCGGAACTTCGGTGCGGTTCATCAGCTCGGAGGTCAAAGATACCTCTGTCTTACCGTCTCCAGGGCCAAGCGCGTTGATGTCGAGCGGCCTGTCTCCCGTGCGCTCAAGGATGGTCGCCGCGACTTCGCCCAGCGGCAGAGAGCGGAACCGTGCGACGAAGGAATCGGAGCCGCACAGATCGAGATAGTCCTGGGCGCTCTGATCGTCCAGATAGAGCATCGTTTGTTCCAGCGCAGCGCCGTTTTGGTTGGCGCGGGCCTGTAACTCGGCCATCAGGGCGCGGCGGTCGTACCGTGGGAGCAGCCAGCTATTCGGAGCACTTGGGCCACCAGTTCCACGGGCGCTGTCGTGATGAAGTGCCAGCTCGGCAACTCCGGCCAGTCTGCGCAGTGTGTCGAGAGTCGCGCTCTGTTCGCCCTGTTCGACGTTTTTCACGGTGCGCTCACTGAGTCCGGCCCGCTCGGAAAGTCTGCGCTGACTCAGCCCGCAGGACTCGCGCCGAGAGCGAACCAGATACGCCAGCTCGGTCGGAGAGAGGGCCGAAAGAGCCGTGATGTCACCTGACACGCTCAGGGCGCGGGCTCTCTCCAGGTGGGTAAGCGCTTCGCGTGCAGCAGGCTGGGCAGCCGGGGCCAGGTGTTCGATCGCGGAGTTCACATGCGCAATCGCTAGATCCAAGTCATCCATGGCGCGCAGCATAGCGCAGCAGAGTGACTTGGGCGCGATGAGCGTCGGAACGGGCAAAGTGGTTCCCCATGCGATGCCCCATGCGATGCCCGATCGGGCAAAGCGATGCCCCATCGCTATTCACCTAGCGGACACCACCATTCATTGGCATTTGTTGCGGCCATGAACGGCGCTCCAAACCGAGAGCTTTCCGGCCTAGTTCGGCGGAATCCCCTCGCCAAATCCCAACCAGCTAGGCGCGACACCGAGCGCGACGGCCATTCGTTCCGCTGTGTCCACGCGAGGGACCACCTTTCCCGCTTCGGCATTGCTCCACGCCTGGACGCTGACGCCAGCAGCGGTGGAAACCGTGCGCATCGACAGGCCGGAGCGCTCGCGGGCTTGCTGGAGGCGAGCGGGGAAGCCTTCATGCAAAGCGCGGAAGACTCGGTACCTGTCCTCTGGAATCGGATCTACCGGCTCTACCAAGGGGCGAGGGCAGCGCTCACGGAATGGCTCGTTCCCCTCGTACCCGTACGCGAGCCAGCCAGGAGGCACGCCGAGAGCGGCTGCGACCTGCTCCAGCGTGTCTAAGCAGGGACTCGAAACAGCGTCTTCCAGGCGCAGGACGTAACCAGCCGCCAGTCCTGCCGAGCGGGAGAGATTTGATGCGTCGACGCCAGCACTTTCTCTGACGGCAAAGAGCCGACTAGGAAAGCGAGTGGCGAGAGGACTTTTGCGACCGCGAGGCACGGTTTGCAATAGTCGACTCGTCCCATTTGGCCATGAATCCATTTTGTCCGAGGACCATTGGATAACTATTGACACATTCTTGTGATTTGGTAGTTGATCGACTTGTTCGAGCACCATTTCACTAAAGTGGACTAAGTGGTGGCTGGCAAGCAACAGGACCGAGAGAGACAAAAAGAGGAGGGCATTGTGATGGCAGACGGGACAGTGGAGCAGAAGCCAGAGCGGACGGTGAGAGGACCGATGATCAAGCTCCATCATGTGACGGCGGAGCGGATCTATCCGGTCTGGGTGAGTGCGTTCAGCGTCGTTAGAGTCTCGTCCGACCGTCGAGGAGAAACGCATGTCTACTTCCAAGGCGCGCTTGGGGAAGGCATCCACACGAATGAGCCCGTCGAGGAAGTGCTCGCGCTCATCGAGTCAGCGACAGCGGAGCGCCGGAAATCGCCACCGTCGGCAGAAGAGATCGAGGCATATGTCACCGCAGGCAAGCGGATGGTGGATGCGTGGATGAGGACGTGCGGTGGTGCGGGTCGGTCGTCGGGAGGAATGCCATCATGAGCGGGCAACTCGTCGAGCTAAAGCGAAGCGTTGCGACCACGATGTTTATCGTCGAGAAGGGCAAGCGCGGAAGCATCCACAGCGAGGAAAACGGATGGTTGTTTGTCCGGTTCGATGGGTGCCGCTTCCTGGTGCCGGTGCAGTCTTGCGAAGTGGAGCGGATGGAATCCGAGCCGCCGAAAGTGACCTCGCATGCCGCGCTCGCGCTCGGTCTGCTCCTGTTCGTGCTGGGTGGATGCTTTGCGCCGGACTTGTCGAAGCTGTCGCTGCGCTGTGATGCGGTCGAGCACTTCTGTCCTGATGGTCTTTCCTGCGTCGATGGATTCTGTACGGATTCCCCGGCGGGGCAGACGACCGACCTGGCGAGCGTCGATGATCAGGGCGCTCGGTCTGCGGGATGTCAGGACGGGAGCGGCAAGGAGGTGAGCGGCAGTGCTCCCGCTTTCGCCTGTCCTGGCACGTTCGAGGCATCGAGCGATCCGCAGAAGGGAGCGTCTCGGCTGTGTGCGCCAGGATTCAAGCTGTGCAGTCGAGCGGACACGCTAAATCAGTTTGTGTGCTCGACGCTCGCGGGGTTCTATGTCGCGGACGTGCCGACGAGGGCGGCTCTTCCTTCCGCTTCGTGCGGAGTGGTGCGGAGCGGGGAATCCGCAGGCTTTGCGGGGTGCGGAAAGAGTGTGGCCGGGGTGTATGGGGTGCCGTCGTGCGCGGGTTTCACGCGGGGGCTATTCGTGACCGCAGGAAGCGGGCTGGCTGTCGCGGCTCCTTTTGCGTCGCTTGACGGAACGACCCAGAACACGAGCGGCTCTAACGGCGTGTTGTGCTGCAAGTAGGAAGGCGAGAAGGGAGGAAGCGATGCGGGAAGGGGAATGGGTGCTGCTGAAGTTGTCGCAGGCTGCGAAGACTCGATCGCTCGGTCGAATCGTCCAAATCAACGGATTGTCGGTCGAGGTGGAGATCTACCGACTGCACCCCGAGCGGCTCGATCGGGTGGTGGTGGAGCTGGGTCTTTTGCGCGGAGCTGCGCCAGAGTCCGAGAAGTTGTTTGCGGCGAAGAGTCTGTGCGCGTTGCGTGAGCTGCGAGCGCGGCGGGAGCTTGCACACTGCACCCAGAGCAGGCTCGCGGAAGTGGTGGGAGTGAGTCGCCGAACGATCCGCAACGCCGAGACAGGCCGAAGACACACGCAGCAGCAGATCCGAGCGTGGATTCTGGAAGGTCTGCGACGGGTCGAAGATCGGTCCGCGAAAGGGGTTGGTATATGCGGGAGGCGGTGATCGAACCTGATGAGCTAGCCATGTGCATTTCAGCCCTACACGCGAGAGGGCGGATGTTGAGAGCCGAGGCCGATCTGGTCGAACGAAATTACGGAAACCTTGGCGAAGCGCAGGCCGAGAAGCTGCGCCAAGCAGCAGAACGCTTTGAGAGCTGCTTTCGCAAGTTCTGTTCACTGGGCGTTTCTTGTTCAAGTGACGGAACCTAACCACCGCAGCGGATGGTGATCCGGCTCGTTGCCGGTCGGTGGTGCTAACGGCCCGAAGTGGGCCGAGAGTCTGCGCTCTGTGAACGAAAGCAGAGAGCCCAGCCCGAGGTATGCCCGGAGGTGTGCCCATGGTCGTGATCCGTGTTGAGGAGCCCGAGCGAGAATACTCGCCGAGTCCGCCGTCTGTCTGCGTCCGAATCTGTAGGCACTGCGGAAAGCATTACGTGGGAATGATGCCGAAAAAGGCGAACGACGAGGCGCTTCTACTCACCCAGCAGGCGCTCGCAGAGCTGCGGAAGGAGTCGAGCCCGCAGACCGAGCGGCGGTTCTGGGAACTGCAAAAGGAAGTGATGACGGTGCTGGATAGCAGCAACGGAGTGTGCCGTTCGTGCTCTCTGTCCCGTCGAAAGGAGCCGAGGGAATGAGCGCCGAGATCCTAGCGGAAGCGCTGCGCTTGTCTGCGCTCGGTCTTGCGGTTCACTGGTTGAGGCCGCGCAGTAAGATTCCGGTTGCGAGTGCTTATCAGCGCTTGCCGTGGCTGCCTCCGCATGTTCTGCGCGGAATGTACCGCGAGGGAGTCAACGTCGGACTACACACCGGGAACGTGATGGGGGCACGGGGTCCGA
>CALLYL010000223.1 GCA_937859535.1 uncultured Myxococcales bacterium | reverse complement strand
GGAACGCCACCTTGGCCCCCGACTTGAGCCGACCCGTCCACAGCAGGCGGTCCGAACCGCTCTCTAGCTCGGCCTTTTTCGGCTGCCCATCCACCGTAAACACCAGGTTCGACAGCAGGACTTTGTTCTTTTCCATGTTGATGGGGAACACAAAGGCAATGTCGATGTCGCGACCCTGATCGTTTTCGGCGGTGTAGTCGCCCCGGAAGGTGAAGTCGAAGCCAGAGAAGTAGACCAGGCCCCGCTTGCGATAGTTCATCGCCGCATCGACCGTCACCTCTTGGGATTGCAAAGGTAGGGCGGTCAGGCTGTTGAACACCGCACCGCTCGGTACGTACCGCACAGAGGGACCGGGCTGGACAATCGGCGCGCCCCAGCGGTCCATGACATCGCTATACAACTCGCTGCTGGCGAAGTTGCGACGGTCGGTCATCTGGGTCGAGATGGCAGAGCTGACCACCATCACAATGAGCAGGCTCCCTAAGAAGTGGTAGCGAGCGGGTAAGAGCAGCAAAGCAAGCAGTCGTTTCATCGCAGTCTCCTTTGTCACGCGGACCTCTCCGCCGTGATGAAAGAAAGCCTAGCGAGCGACCGTGCAGCCCTCACGACATCATCAAGGAAAGCCAAAGGACAAATTGTGCAAAACCAGTGGAGAGGTGGTCAGGACCACCCCCAAACTCCTCGGTCACCACTTTGAGCCTGGTCGGGACCACCCCCAAACTCCTCGACCACCACTTTGGCCCTGGTCAGGACCACCCCCAAACTCCTCGACCACCACTTTGTCCCTGGTCAGGACCACCCCCAAACTCCTCGATCACCACTTTGGCCCTGGTCAGGACCACCCCCAAACTCCTCGACCACCACTTTGGGCCTGGTCAGGACCACCCCGCACACCCTAACCGTGCGAAGCGGGCCAGGTTATCCCCCCAAGCCCGGCGGTCCAATCCGAGTCCAGCGGTCGTACTCTGGGTCCACGGTGCCGAGCAGGCGATCCCAGATCACGGTGTAAAAGCCGAAGTTTCGGCTCGGGCTGACATGATGCTGGGCGTGAAACGTGCTGGTGCCAAGCTGTCCCAGCAGCGGCAGGCGAAACAACCCTCGTGGCAGCGGCTCGACCCCGGCATGACCCAAGGTGCCCCACAGGACGTTCAGCACCAGATACACCAGCACCGCCATGCCCGACAGAGGCAGCACCATCATCACCGCAATCATCAGTGCCCCAAAGCCCAGCACCTCGGCGGGATGGAGCACGAACAGAGACAGGGCATTGGTGTTCTCATGAACGTGATGGGGCGCATGCAGCAGCCGGAACAGGGGCGGCAGATGGGCGATGCGGTGAAAGACATACATACTCAAGTCCATCGCGAGCAGGAACATCACCACATCGCCAAGCGTGCGAAAAACGCCAGGCTGGGTCAGCCTGATCCAGCCAGACTTCCACAGCCCAAACCCGACCACGGCAACCAGTGAGTTGAGCAGCACAGCCCCCGCCGATAGCCCCAGGTCGCGACGACTGATCGGCTGCTGCATCCGCATGAGCGGCTGCCCAGGAAACCGCCGCCACAGCCACTGACACAGCCACACCGACCCCACAAAGATCGCCACGTTGCCGACCAGGCTGAGCGCCATCCACTCCCCCAGCGACCGCGCCCACAACCAGGCAAACAGGGCCTCGCTCATCGAAATCCTTATATCACGACTGGGTCAAGTCCCTTGGTCGCCTACGGTGCCACCGGATTCGGTGTGGCTCGCCAAGGAACCCCCTTCTGCGGTATGACTTTAGCTGTCATGAAACCGATTAGCGTCAAAGCCGCTCTCAGCGGTCACGCCCTCGTGGGGCAAAAAGTGAAAGTCCAAGGCTGGGTACGGACCCGCCGTGACTCCAAGGCTGGCCTTAGCTTCATCAACGTAAGTGACGGCTCCTGCCTCGATCCGATCCAGGTGGTGGCGCAGTCCTCTTTGCCGAACTACACAAGCGAAGTGCAGAAGCTGTCCACGAGCTGCTCGGTCATCGCCGAGGGCACGCTGGTGGCATCGCAGGGCAAGGGCCAGAGCTTCGAAATCCAAGCCGACTCGCTGACGGTGGTTGGCTGGGTCGAAGATCCCGAGCACTACCCGGTCCAGCCCAAGGCCCACACCATGGAGTACCTGCGCGAGATCGCGCACCTCCGCCCGCGTACCAACACGTTTGGGGCCATCGCTCGGATTCGCAATACCGCAGCCCAGGCCATCCACCGCTTCTTTCACGAGCAGGGCTTTGTCTGGGTCAACACCCCGATCATTACCAGCAGCGACGCCGAGGGCGCGGGGCAAATGTTCCGCGTGAGCACCCTCGATATCGCCAACCCACCTCGCGGCGACAAGGGCGCGGTCGATTTCTCGAAGGACTTCTTTGGCAAAGAGTCGTTTCTGACCGTCTCGGGCCAGCTCAACGTCGAGGCCTACTGCCTGGCGCTGTCCAAGGTCTACACCTTCGGTCCGACGTTCCGCGCCGAGAACTCGAACACCACCCGCCACCTGGCGGAGTTTTGGATGATCGAGCCAGAGATCGCCTTTGCCAACCTGGCCGATGATGCGGATCTCGCCGAGTCATTCCTGAAGTACGTATTCCGGGCCGTCCTTCACGAGCGCGCCGATGACATGAAGTTCTGCGCGGAACGGATCGAAAAGACCGCCCTCACCCGCTTGGAAGCCCTGGTCGACCAGCCGTTTGAGCGGATCGACTACACCGAGGCGATTCGGATCCTCCAGGACTCGAAGAAGAAGTTCGAGTTCCCGGTAGCGTGGGGCACCGACCTCCAGACCGAGCACGAGCGCTACCTGACCGAAGAGAAAATCGGACGCCCGGTCATCGTCATGAACTACCCAGAGGCCATCAAGGCCTTCTACATGCGCCTAAACGACGATGGCAAGACCGTGGCGGCGATGGATGTGCTCGCCCCGGGCATCGGCGAAATCATTGGCGGCTCGCAGCGAGAGGAGCGCCTAGATGTCCTTGAGCAGCGAATGGCTCATCACAAGCTCGATCGCAACGCCTACCAGTGGTACCTCGACTTCCGCCGCTATGGCACGGTCCCTCACGCTGGCTTTGGCCTCGGCTTCGAGCGCCTGATTGTGTACCTGACGGGTCTTGGCAACATCCGCGACGCCATCCCCTACCCTCGCGCCCCGCACCTGGCGTCGTTCTAGACCCGACTATTTCCGCCGCAGCCACGACGGAATCCGCGCCGCTAGCAACCCCACCAGCACGCCGAAGAAAATCAGCGGCCTGGTAAGCCCCGCTTTGACCAGCCAGGCAAAGTGAATGATGACCAGCACCGCCGCCGGATAGACCAAGCTCCGCGCCCCTCTCCGACTTCCGGCTACCG
>CALLYL010000222.1 GCA_937859535.1 uncultured Myxococcales bacterium | reverse complement strand
GTGATGACATCAAGTCGTCCGCGCACTGGCACTGCGACCTCTGAGGGATCGGTCCCATCGACGAGCACGTGGTAGAGGCTACGTTCGCCTTTGATGCCCAAGCTGGCCCCGACGTTGCCCTGGGCATCGGTGTCGATCAGCAGCGTCTCGAAACCACGCTCCGCAAGGCCCGCAGCGAGGTTAATGGCCGTCGTCGTTTTCCCAGTGCCGCCTTTTTGGTTGAGGATGGCAATGCGACGGGCGCGCTTGACCGCGTGGCTCACTTCACCAAGGGCGGTGCGCCGACAACTGAGCTGGCAGAAGTACTGACGACGTGGTGCTTCTCCCGCGCCGCTCGGTAAGGTGGCAACTTGATAGGCATACTGCGGGATGAATCGCTCACCGCAGGTCGTGCAGGCTTCGTACATGGGTCGATTACACGACCCGGTGATCGCGGGCGCAAATTTTTGCACGCTCGCAAATCACCGACAATCGCTTGCCAATACAGGGGGCAATTTGCAAACCTCCGCCGCCGTGACGTTGCAAGCAAGCGATGTAGTGGTGCAAATCTGTGGCTCGGCGCTCGGGGCTTTTCCTGGTGCCGAGTGTGTCGGTGTTGTCGCCGAGGCGGGGGCCGCAGCGGAGCACTTGGCGGGCCAGCCGGTCCTGGTCCCGAGGATTCTACCCTGTGGGGAGTGCTCCTGCTGTCGCCGAGGTGCGGTGCTGACCTGTCCCCAGAGACGGTCGCGTCCGTCGACTCCGCAGTCGTACGAGGTGCTGCCAGCGCGCTACCTGTTGCCCCTGCAGCCGCCGTTTGTGGATGCGGCACCGCTTTCGGATTCGCTGTGGCAGTTCGCGGCCTTGGCCGATGCGCTGCTCACGCCGTACGCGGGTCTGGTTCGTGCTGGGGTGTCGCCAGGAACCGTCTGCGTGGTGCTGGGACTTGGCGTAAGGTCGGCGCTGACTGCGGTGCTTGCAGAGGCTCTGGGGCTGTTTGTGGTGCGTTTTTCGGCACAGGATGCGGCGCGGCTCGATCCGGCAGGGGCGCGGCAGCGAGTGGCCGAGCTGGCGACTGCTCAGGGACTGCCTCTCGCCGGGGCTTGTATCATCGAGACGATCGGTAGCGATGCGGCACGGGCGCGAGCGATTCTGATGGCCGAGCCTGCGAGTACGGTGCTTCTGCTGGAGCGCTCCCAGCCACTTGGCGGCACGATCGGGGGTCTGGTCGGTGAACCGCAGGGGGGCGCACAGCTTGTGAGCCTAGCGACGTTGGAGCACGTTGTGGCGATGCAGGCGCAGGTCGCGGCAGTCGCTCCGCATCCCGATCTGCTGCCGGAACTGCTGGCGCTGTGTACGCGCACACGGCTGGACTTGGCTCAGCACACCCGTGCGGTTGCCGTCGAAGAAGCAGAGGCGGTGATGGAAGCTCGGCGCTGTGGTCAGGAAAGCGATCAGCGACTGCCGATTGTGGTGTTTCCGCCTCCGTAGTCTGTTCGGCGTCGGCTAGGTCGTACAAAGTCCCAGGATGAGCTGTTCCATGATCCGCTCGTCATCGAGCTTGGATTGTTTGAGGGTGCGATCGGTGTGAAAGATCACCTCGTGCATGGCCTGCACCCTCGGTAGCTTGAGCCGGCGGGCCTGATCGAGCAGCTTGCCTGCCACAAACGGCATCACCCCGAGCGCGCTCGCCACTTCACCCGCCGAAGGTCGACCATGGGTGAGCAGATCCGCCGTCTGCCACAGCTTCATGATGTGACGACTGAGGAGGGCGAGCAGCTTGAGCGCCGGTTCACGCTGCATCAGCATCTCGGACAACAGCGACAGTGCTGCCGAGCGATCCGCCGCCCCGACCGCGTCGATCAGCTCGAACACCGAGTGCTGCCGGGTGGTGACCACGACCTCCTCGATGTCACGAATCCGAATCGGCTGGCCCACAGGGACAAAGCAGCACAGTCGTTCCAGTGCGTCGGCGAGCTGACCGAGGTCGGCCCCAATCTCGTCGGCCATTCGCGCTGCGGCCCCACGCTCTAGCTCGACTTGCAGGCGCTTGGCCTCGGCCTCGATAAAGCCGGGAAGCTGTTTGTCGGCGAGCGGATCGAGCTTGAGCAGCAGGCCATGCTTTTTGAACAGGTTGAAGAAGCGCAGCCGCAGATCGGCTTTTTCGGCTACGAACAGCAGACACGTCTCGGGCGCGGGCGATTCGATGAACTTGGTCAGGCTGGCCAGCTCGTCCGCAGTCAGCTCATCCGCATCGCGAATCAGTACCAGTCGCCTTTTGGCCATCATCGGCAGCGTCTTGGCACACGCCAGGATCTGGGCTGCGCCCGCTTCCTTGCCGAAGAGCTGATCGTAGTTGAAGTCCCGCGTCGCTGGTTCGAGAACTGCGGTCTTGATCGCCTCGATGGCTCGGTCGATCAGGAAGCGTTCCTTCCCGCACAGGTAGATGAGCGCTGGTGCCTTGGTCGCGAGCGCGCTATGTAGCGGAAACAGCGGGTCTTGCGGAGAGGTCGGCGTCGCCATGGGCGGCGACTATAGGCGAGCGCGGCGTGGCTCTGTCAACGTCTACTTCTTGCGACAGCAACGGAAGCAGTCGGGGTTGGGTTTGGTGGTCGAGGGATCGGTGCAGACCGTCACGGCTTCGGGAAGGCAGGTGGCGTCCGGTTCGTAGTTGTCACCGCAGGCACTGGCGCTGCCGATCGCCGGGCACAGCGCCTTGAAGTTGTCATCGGTGAGCCAGGAACCGTTGCCGCTCGCGCAGGCTTCGACACCGTGAGCAGCGCACAGCCCGTACAGGCACTCCGTGCCGCTCGGACAGGGCCCGCTACCGTTGCAGCGAAACAGAAGATGAGTGACGTCGGGGGCGTAACAGCTCGTGCCGACGAGAAGGCCGCTGGTGATGACCAGGCCACGCAGCAGACGAGACAGAACCATCGACCTCCGCATCAGAACCTCCCGAGGATGAAAGCGCTGCCACCGCCTGAACGGGGGGCCAACGCCAGCGACAAGCCAGTGTTGCCCTGCGCGTAGTACACACCGGTCCAGATTACGCCCGCAGTCAGTGCTGCCACACCGATTGCATCGAGGGTGAACGCTGCCGTCTGCATCCGCTGGCCAGCCGTCTCGATGTCTTGCAAATCGACCGACCACAGCTTGGTGCGGTTGTCGGGATCGCTGATCAGGTGCGACTTGGAAATGGCACCACCACCCAGACCAACGCCGGCGATGAGCAGACCGGCCCCGCTTGCCATCAGCGCAATCGCTGGCCACGGCGGCAGTGAGGCCTTGACCGTACGCGGCGGATTTTTGCCCTCCTCGATGGCTTGGGCGATCCGCAGATCCTCAATCTTCTGACGAGCCTTGTCTAGGTCGGGGGCGTTCGGACAGTTATCGATATACCCTTCCAGATAGCCGATTGAGTCGTTAAATTTACGTTGTTTCTCAGATACCAAGGCGAGGTTAATGAGAAAATCCGGGAGTTTGCTGATGTTATAGGCATTCTGAAAATCAGAGCGGGCACGGTTCCATTCTTTCGATTCCCAATAGATCACAGCACTATCGTAGAAACGCATCGCCTTTTCCTGATCCGCCGGCGACACCACTGGTGGGGCCTTGCATTCGTCGGTGCGACGTTCACGACGCTTATGCCGTCGAGCTTCAGCGTTGCCCGCGTCTCCCATCAGGAGCAGACCGGCCACACCGATCCCCAGCAATCCCACCCAGGTCGGAAACGCTCGCATCCTAGCCATGCCCATGCCTCAAAATGACTTATTAATATTATAAAGCGGTAATTTGATAGAACGGCATGACATTTGTGTGGTCATCTGCCGACATGGGGGCATAGGGATTGTTATGAGTGGCAATTACCGTCCAACATGCGGCCTTTGAATATTACTCGCTGGGTGAACGTCATCTGTGTCGGGAGTCGTCGGTACACGATCAGTTGGCGGTGCCTTCACCCTTGTGAACGACCATTTCAGCCGATAATCGAAACAAGGCGCACCTTCGCGCCCGACAGACAAAGGAGCCAGCCCATGAAAATTCAGAGTCTCGCCGCGATGGCCTTCGCCCTACTTGCCGGGTGTGGGCCGTGGTCAAGTTCTAGCCACCACTGCACCGGAAGCTACGGTTGTGGAAACACCTGGAGCGGCGGCGGCGGCCTTCCCACGACGCAGTACTCGACGTTCGTGATTGATGCCGGTGCGGCGATTCAGCTTCCCCAATCGACGCTGGGTATTACCACCAACGGTCAAGGCGACTGGGTGCTGGCTTGGCAGGGTGATCGGTTCGCCCATCAGTTTGAAGGCTCGATCACCTGCCCAGCCGGCTGTCAGATCGCCTATGCCCGCTTTGACAACGCCTATCCAGGAGACAGCGCGCAGATAACCGCCCAGAACCAGATCGCGTTCAACGGCGTCACCAATGCAGCAGTGCCGCAGAACTTGCTGTTCCGATTGACCGCTCAGCCGGTCACGTTCGACCTGTACATCGATGGTCAGCCTGCGATCGGTGCGACGGTGTTCGCCTCTCAGGGTGCCCTGTCGACCACCGACTCGATGCCGTTCTCGTTGGTGTCGAGCAACGTGGCGTATAACGGCAAGACCGACAAGGCACCAGCCCACGTGCCGAAGCTGCCCGAGGATGGTGTCGAGCGGGTAATTACCGTTGCGGCTCCGCCGGTAAGCTCGCAGTCAGTGGATAAGTAGGCCCACCGCTTTTCGCAATCGGGGCGGCATGTCCGCCTCGACCGGGAAGCGCGTTCCACAGCCGCGAGATGATGAGCGCGCCAAGGATCGAGAAAAAGAGCGGCATAAACGGCCACACCTCGAACTCGGAGCCGGGCAGACCACCTGGCTGCTTGTACCGTTCAAGCAGCTTGCCGATACCAGCACCGGCCAAAGCCCCCGCTAGGTACTGCGCCCCATCGAACAGACCAGCCGCCGTCGCCACTGCTTTGCGCCCACCGAAGTCCATCGAGGCCGCGCCACCGACCAGCGAGTGCGCGCTCTGAACAAAGAACGAAACAGCGACGAGAACAACCGCTGCGCCCCAGGCATTGTGGATGGTTCCGCGCAGGCCGGTCATGCACGCTGCCATGCCGAGAAACGCGAAGAAGATCACCGGCGCTCGTCGTGACTGAAACAGCCGATCCGAGGCATTGCCAGCCACGAGCCCACCGATGACCGCCGCAATTGGCATGGCCACCGACGCGAACTGATACGGACCGAACGAACCGAGAGTACGAGCGGTAACGCCGAACACTGCGACGATGTAGCGGGTGTACCAGTGGTCGATCGAGTGCCGAACCAAGCCAATGCACATCGACGATAGTGCGATGATCCACGGGGCTTTGCGGGCAAAGACCTTACGAAGGACAAATCCGATGGTGTCAGCGGCCTGGGCTTCATCGGGGCTTTCGTCGCCAGTGTCGAAGTCACCATGGCCGGCTTGGGCAGGGGTGTTCTCGACACGGAAGTAACAGAGCACCCACATGATGGTCAGAAACGCCGCCGGGACAAAGAATGCGTACTGCCAGGGCAAGAAGCGCAAGAGCAGGGGCAAGAGTGTAAAAGCCAGGGTTCGGCCCGTCTGAATCATGATGCCGAAGATGCCCGCGAACTTGCCTCGCTCGCTGACTTTGAACCAGGCGGCGTTGATCTTGACGATCGACAGCGCCCCAAACGACTGGAAGTAGTGATTGCAGGCCCACAGCACCGCGAACATGGCGATGACTGAGGTGTTGTTGAGTCCCGCACCAAGCTCGGCGTGGGAGACCACCTGGCCACCGACCACGACGGCAGGTTTCAAGATCAAAAGGTGGCACAGGCCAAATAGCAGGTTGAAGATCGCAGCACCGGCAGCACCGATCAGGATGGCGCGTTTGCCACCGATTCGATCAGCGAGCGGGCCGTTTAGGAAGACCGCGCAACCATAGGTGGCGAGCCCTGCACTCAAGATCGAGCCGTAGTCGGCATGGCTCCAACCAAACTGCTCAGCGACAGCAGCCTGCACCGCACTGAAGTTGTAGCGGCTCATGTAGAAGAAGCCGTACATCAGCCCGAGGAAGAACCAGTTCTGGAACCGACGCAGCCGGAACTCCTGGGTCAGGAGTTCGGCGGAACTGGCGCTCGGTGGCAGGGGATCTGGCCCTGGACGCGGGGCAGTAACCATGGCGATGCCATACCACAGCAAGCTTACGAAACGGCAGGGGTTTTTTTGCCGATCACGCTATAGTGCGCCCACGTGCGGCCATGGCCGTGTCGTCGCTGTAAGACTCAGTCCAACGCACGAGAGAGGCTTCCATGCAGTCCAACCCAAACTCGGATCTCCCCTGGGAGCAGCAAGCGCTGCATTTGGTCATCGAGACGGTGCAGCAAGCCCTGCATGAGAAGTCTCCCGCAGAACAGCAGTCCCTTCAGATGGCGCTGATGACCCTGCGGGGCTTTTTGGCGGCCTCGCGGCTTACCCAAGAAGAGGGCGGAACCAACTGGGAGCCGTTTCTGGAGCCGATTGCGCCGTCTGACATGAGCCGGATCGCGGCGTGGAGTCAGACGCTGCGTGAGCGTCGCGAAGCAGCCTCGCTGAGCCACCACAAGCTGGCCGAACTGTCGGGCGTTCCCGAGGGGGCACTGCAGGCGCTGGAGGGCGGAACCTATGCTCCGAGCCAGATGGCGCTGCTCCACCTTCTGTCCGTGCCAGAACTGGACCTGGAGACCCACTCGTTGCCGTGGGAAGCGAGCGCATCTGATCCCAACCTGGCGCTCAACTGCTGGCTCGCGCCGGGCTTCGACCCGGTCAAGATGATCAAAGACCTGGCTCTTCAGGTAAACGGTCACGGCGGGCACATCGAGCAGAGCTTTTTGTACATGGACCACATGAGCGCCGCTCACTGGTGTGCCATCGCCGAGCAGAAGGACTACGACGCGATGCAGTCGAGCATGCCGTTGGAAAAGACGGCGGCACGGATTGTGCGCTCGAACGGGCAGTGCGGGCTCGATGTGGTGGCGCTTGGTCCAGGCAGTGCGCGCAACGAAGTGCGACTGGTCAAACAGCTTCTGACGCAGTCGGGACACGCAGATTTGCGACTCTATTTGCTCGATATTAGTCAGCCGCTGTTATCGGTGGCGTATCGGCACGCGGCGGAGGTGTTGGCCGATTACGGCGGCACCGTGTTTGCCATTCAGGGCAACTTTCACCATCTGCCGCGCTACGGTCAGCTCTTGTATTCACCGCGACGGGCGCATCGTCGACGAATCATCACCATGCTCGGGCACACCTTCAGCAATCTCGAAAATGAGCTGCGCTTTATGCGCAACAGCCTCTGTGGGTTCGCGAACGGTGACATGTTGGTGATGGATTTTCGTATGGCGTACGCCTCGGCGAGCGATCCCGATGAGATTCGGAGCAAGGATCCGACGTTCGCGATTCGTCGCAACAACGACCTGAGCCAACGACGCGATGAGTTCCTCGCCGGGCCCTTCAAGCGCTACGGGGCCGATCAGGCCGACGTCGAGATTACCCCGGCGCTCGATATGAGCTGCGCGGTGCCGGGCAGCTACGGCGTCGACCTGCGGGCACGGGTTCGTTCCGATACGACAGAGCGCGAGTTTTCGGTCTATTACAGTCGGCGCTACGAGCCTCAACAACTGATGCAGGCGCTGCGTCGTGAGGGCTGGGAAACGATCGACACCTGGGAATACGGCGGTGAGTCGAGTCCATGCCTGCTGGTATTGCTGCGGAAGATGAACTGAATCGACCCGCGTCGAGAGACGACTCAATCGAAGGAGGGACACATGCGGAGCTTGTTCGTGCTTTGTTTGGCGCTGCTTTTGGGCTGTGGCAGTGCAGAGGATTCGTCGACAGCTCTTTTGGGGGCACCGCTCCTGGCGTTACCGCACAGTGACGGGCAAGTAACGGCTGAGCTATCGCCGATGACGGCGGGACCACTCGACGGGAGGCCGTATCAGTACAAGGTGCCGTCGCGATACGACAAGACCAAGCCGACACCACTTGTGATCATGCTGCACGGCTTCTCCGCGAGTGGCAGCATTGAGGAGCTGTACCTAAACATCGGCACGTTGGCCGAGCAAAAGACCTTCCTCTACGCATTTCCTGACGGCACGCAGAACCCAGTAGGCCTGCGTTTTTGGAATGCGATGGAGTGGTGCTGCAACTTCTTCAAGTCCGGCGTTGACGACGTGGCCTATATAAACGCGGTCATCGCTGACATGCAGGCTCGCTACAACGTCGATCCGAAGCGCATCTTTGTCGTGGGTCACTCGAATGGCGGCTTCATGACCCATCGCATCGCTTGCGAGCTGTCGGACAAGGTTGCCGGAATCGTCAGCCTCGCGGGGCAGCAGTGGAATGATCCAACGCGGTGCACGCCCAAGCAACACGTGCCGATTCTCCATGTGCAGGGCACGCTCGACGTGGTGATTGGGTACCTGGGGGCACCGGGGCTCTATCCGGGAGCGCGTGAGACGGTTCAGATCTGGGCACAGAAAAACGGCTGCGGCGGGCGACTGACCTACTCGGGGGAAAATCGCGACATCGACACGGTGCTTCTTGGGGCCGAAACCACCGTCGAAAAGTTCACCGGCTGTCCGAGCGACGGTCCGGTCGAGCTATGGTCGATTCAAGGTGGCGGTCACGTCCCGGTGTTTAACCGGTTCTTCACGTCGTCGATCTACGACTTCCTGATGTCTCATCCGAAGCCGTAGCGGGACTGACTAGGCCGGGTCGGCCTTCGGGGTG
>CALLYL010000221.1 GCA_937859535.1 uncultured Myxococcales bacterium | reverse complement strand
TCACTGGCTGCGGGAGATCGCCTGGAACAAGGTGATCGACTTCCATCGCGCTCAGGGACGGCGCAAGCGGCTCTGTCAGGCCCTTAAGGCAGAACTATCTGAAACCGAGGAAGCAACCGCGCCACTGCTGCTATCAGCCGCAGAAGAACGGCAGATCGCCCACCGCCGAATCGAAGATGTTCTGAGCGGTTTGCATGCGCGCTACGCGACGGTGATCCGGCTCCGGCTGTGTGAAGAGAAGTCACGGACCACTTGTGCCGCTGCCCTCGGGGTTTCTGTCGAGACGTTTGACGTGCTGCTGCTACGCGCAGTCCGAGCCTTCCGAAAGGCGTATGGAGAGCCCGATGCTGGATGATCGTGAAGAAACCGGCGAGTCCCAGGTGGCGCTTGATGACCCCGATGCCCCACCACGCAGCGAAGAGATTCGTGCTGCCCATACCTTGCGGGAGTCGCTGCGCGAAACCGAAGAAAGCAGTGATCACGATCCGCTCCGTCCGCTGAGCCGTCGAGACCCTGAGGCACGATGGTTGGCCGCTCATCTACGCTTTCCGACGGAACTCGAGTCCCTTGGTGAACTCCGAGCCCGTGGCCTCGCTCGCTCAGCCCGTGAATCGGTGATGGCCAAGCGATCACAAGCGGAGCAGCGTAGCTCCACGCTTCGTCAGGTCGGTCGCTCGATCACCGGGACTGGCGGCCTACTCCTCGCGGCAGCGGTGCTGCTGCTGTTTGCGTGGGGGCTGCTCGATCAGGGAAGCAAACTCCGACAGTCTCCATCCGTGAATGGGTTCAATCAGACCGCATGGCTCCTCCGCAGATCCCTTCAGAGCGGAGAATCTCCGACGGCAAGACTAGACACGATGCTCAAAGAGCGACTTCACCAAAGGCGAACCCAGGGGCTGCGCAATGGCGTCCGCTTGGTCAACCGTCATCACAGGGTGCAGTCATCGAGTGCGATGACGGGCCGGGAGCGCGGTCCATGATGAAACGAACGAACCGGGTTGGGCTGCTGCTTCTGCTAGTCCTTGCGACGACTTGCAACCGCGACGAGCTGTCGGCACGCTCCGATGAGGCGTTATTGCTCCCACTCGGCGAAGCGCGAGCACTGCACCGGCGAGCCGATCTCCACCTGCTCGATGGCGAAGTGGCAGCCGCGATCGATGATGTTCGCGAGGTCTTGGCGATCCGATTCCCGGCCGGCAGCCCCGAAGGGGAATACGCGCTGCTGGACGCCCATGGCTGGCTCGCACGCTTGCTGCTATCGCAGGGCGGAGAAGAGGCCGAACGCCAGGCGCTGGCGCAGATCGAAGCTGGGCGCAAACTGGCGACCCATGACAGCTTTTTCCGGGCCCACTTGGAATCCGTAGCTGCTGATGTCTACAAAGCACGAGCCAAGCGCTTGAGCGATCCCGCAGCGAAGAAAGAAGCGCTGCGAGAAGAGCTGCGAGCCCATGAACGAGCCATTGCGATCGACAGACATCTGCAACGAACCCTGCTCTCGCTACCCGATCTTCCCGAGGAGCACTGAGGCGATGAAGCTTCTCTCTAGTGAACTCTTGATGATGAAATCAACCACAACTTGGTGGACGGTCACCGCAGCGTTGTTGGTCTGCGCGCTCACCAGCACGCACATCGGATGCGCACATCAGCCCAAGTCCGGTGCTGCCATGGAATCCGCCCGGACGGAGATTGGCAAGCTAGAAAGCAGTCTATCGGCTCGCCGCAGTCAGCTACCGACACTCGCTACAGCCCCGGCATCCCCAGAGTCGGTCCCATCGATGTCCGCGACCGCTGCCCAATCAGCACCGTCTTCGCGCTGCGATGGTGCGTGCCTGGCGGCCCAAGCGATTTGTGGTTACTCACGCCGCATCTGCGAGCTGGCCGAACAAATCGCCGACGAACCCAGCCAGCGTAGCTGCAAAAATGCCGAGCGCGAATGCGGTGCCGCGAGCGCGTTGTGTGCAAGCTGCCGATAGGCACGGCGTTGACACATCCCACCGGCAAACCCCATACTCCGCGCTATGTTCGCCGGGCTGACCCAGAGTGACTTTGCGTGTTATGAGGCGCGCAAGTGGAAATCGAACGTCTACAACCGTGAGCGCCTCGAGGTTAGGCAAAAACTGCTGGCGCTCGGCCATGGCTGTGCCGGCCACTTGCTTGGCCCTGATGGAGCGCCGCTGTTCCTTGAGGCCTCGGTTGAACATCCTGCGGTGTGGAATCACAAGCAGGTCGACAGCCAGAGCATCTACTTTTCGCGCAACGAGGCAGCGCGCAAACAGCTCGACGGTTTCATCGATCGACAGAAGCCGATTTCGACGCTGCTGGATGATCCGACGCCGCAACGCAACCACCTGTTCCTGGGGGTGACCGTTGTGCACGAGTCGCTCGATGTGGTGCTGAAAATTCACCCTGACGCGAGCGTTGATCGGCAAAACCTCGAGCACAAGCTCCATGAGCACTACGAAGCCGAGCGGCTGCTGGGTCTACTACACGAGCTTCCCGAGGGCTTCACGATCGGTGTGCTGCCGGATCAGACCGCGCTAGGGCCAGACTTTGCCATTGAGCAGCTCGCCGAGATCATCAGTGCGCTGCCACCGCAGAGCGGAACCAGCGGAGGATTGACGATTCCGGGTCAGCCCGTCCACATGTTCGCGATCGGTAAGAGCATACCCGCAGCCCGCTTTACGGAGCTTTCCGCTGACGAGCAGGCCGATTGGGTGAAAGCCCAGCTCGATCTGCTGTTGCCGATCTACCGATTCATCGTCTGGACCCGCGACAATGACTTTGTTTCGATGGCCAAGGTGCTCGACAAAGAAAAAGCCGTGCGTCGCCAGCGAGGACTTCACAAGGGCGATCGGGTGCGCATCGTTCGCGGTATGCTGGCAGGAAAAGATGGGGCCGTGGCAGAAGTCGATGCCAAGGGTCTGCTCAAGGTCATCGTCGGCAAGATGGTGATAAAGATCGACGCCAGCGACGTGGAAAGAGCGAATGCATGACACCTTCTCGCGCCTAAGTCGGATTCCGATCTATCGACGACTGTTTGCTCTGGCCCTGTTTTTGGGGCTGATCGTTGGGTTTCGGCACTTGGCGCTGGCGGGTGTCACGCTGGTCGTCCTGGCCCGAGGGCTGGGTGCCCTGGGCGGAATTCTCGGCAGAGCGCTGCGTCGCAGTGAACGCACCGGCGTCCTTATCTGCCTGCTTCTGCTGGTCGTTGGGCTGATTCTGCTCGGATGGCTGATGTTCCACGTTGGGACGCGCTACTACGCTGAGCTGATGGCCATCCGATCGGGTCGTCCGCTGACCGACCTGATGAACGAGTTGCAGTCCGAAGCACTCCATCGAATGCCGCCGTGGATTCACTTCGAGGATCTGAAGGACAAGATCCCCGAGCTGATGACCCCGGCCATGACGTATCTGCGAGCGACTGGACGCATGCTGCTGCATCTTTTGCTCGGGATCATCTTGGCGATCATCTATCTGCTCGATCGCAAGCCGGTCGACGACATGCTCGGTGAGCTGGATCAAGAGACAGTGCTCGGAGCGCTGCGTCGCTACTTTGGCTTCCTTGGCGAGGCGGTGGTGATCACGATCACGCTCCAGTTCGTGGTCGCGATCGTCAACACGGTGTTCACGCTGCCCATCTTGGTGGTGCTGGGACTGCCACACCTGCTCGGCTTCTCGCTGCTGCTGTTCTTATCGTCGCTGGTTCCAGTGGTCGGGAACTTGGTCTCGGGCGTGGTGCTGATCGTCGCAGCCTATGTCTACAAAGGCCCCATCGCGGTCGGGGTGTTTGTCGCGAGCACGTTTGTCCTGCACAAGGTCGAGGCGTACGTCCTAAACCCGCGGCTCGCCGCACGGCACGTCAACCTGCCCTCGTTTGTGCTGATTGTGTCCCTGGTGCTGTTTGAGCACGCGTTTGGGCTGGTGGGCCTGTTCTTGTCCTTCCCGGCGCTCTATGTGGCCATGAACATCAGTGCGGACCTACGCGGGGTCGCTCTGATTGATCCGGTGCTGGCCGAACAGGAACAGATGCTGTCACACACCTCGCAGCCGGTGCCGGTACATGCCCCCACTCCACCGCACATCAAGCCAGCCCCAGAGCCCGCTCGGCCCGCTGCAAAACGGCCCGCTGCCAAGAAACGTCGATAAATATCTGCCAATTCGCTGCGTACGACGCATCGACAGCAGCCATCTCGCCGATTTAACCTAATAGGAAGACTGCGAGTTGGGGAGCGGTTTGTCTTCTACGTTGACTGGCGCAACCAAGTCCATTTCCCGCACCTGTGCGGTATGTGGCACGGCCTACCTTCAAAGCGCCGGACACGTCTGCCCGCTTGGTGGCTCTACAGCCAAAGCGGAGGACGGGCTCGATGGCGCGGTGATCGATGATCGCTATCGCATCGATAAGATGCTGTCGAAGGGCGGCATGGGCATGGTCTACAAGGCCACGCACACGGTCCTAGATAAGCCGCTCGCGTTCAAGGTCATGCTCCAGCCTCAGGACGAGGAGGCGCGGAAGCGATTCCTCCTAGAAGCCAAGCTGGCGGTTCAGGTCCGGCACCGCAACATCGTCGATGTCGTCGACTTCGGCGTCCTTAGCACCAATCAGCCGTTCCTGGTCATGGAGTTTCTGGTCGGGCAGACCCTCGCCGAACTGATCGAGCAAGGCCCGATACCACCCGCCCGAATGTGCTTCCTCGCCGCCCAAGTCGCCTGCGGACTCGCCGAGGTTCACAAAAAAGGCATTGTTCACCGTGACCTCAAACCGGCCAACATCTTTGTCATCAAGCAGTCTGGGGTCG
>CALLYL010000220.1 GCA_937859535.1 uncultured Myxococcales bacterium | reverse complement strand
GACTGTTCCGAATGTGGTCAGCGGCAGCCTGCAAGTCCGGTAACGACTGGGGAGGATCTACCGGAAAGCCGCTTCCTAACGCACGCTGCATCTCACGGAGAACGCCCTTGCAGACCATGAAGTAGAGCAGCGCTTCTGCATGTCGTTTGGCCCGTGCCTCGATGTCGCTGGCCGACTCAGCACCTGACAACTCACTCAAGACCTGGCAGTCGAGCAGCAGGTTTTCAAACTCATGCGCTGGCAGGCGAAGGACTTGGCAGGACTGCTGCGACCACTGCTGGTGGTTGTCATCGTCGAAGTCCCGGTCAACCAGGCCGAACACCTTGCCTTGAACACGCTTGGGCAGGCCGCGAAGCATGTGGGCTACACCCTGCTTGCCATCTGCGACCAGGATGCTGATCTGGACATCCGCCCACAGGGCAGTCAGTACCTCATGCGTGAGTGGATCTTCGACCCACAAGCACAGGGGACTTCGGTACAGATCGTGGATCGTTGTCTTCATCCGCGTTCCGCCGCTTCGGTGGTGCTGCTTGGTGAGTCATCGCCAGCGCGGGGATCGCTGTCGCTAACCAGAATGAAGCGCTCGTAGCTCAGCGCGGCTTCGAGGATCTCGGTGGAGTGGGTCGCGACGAAAAACTGCGAGGTCGGGGACAGCTCTCGTAACGCCGGGAGTAGGAGTCGCTGCCACTGCACGTGCAGGTGCTGCTCCGGTTCGTCGATAAGTACGATGTCCGCAGGCTGGTCCCGAAAGATGAGCGGCCCGGCGAACGCAAACAGGGATAGCTGTCCCGAGCTAAGTCGATCCAGCGGGACCATGCGCGGGATGTCGGTTCGGCTTGGGGCGAGCTGGCGGGCCTGTTCAAGGCTGGTGACATCGGACGGGATTGGGAGTCGGGCATCACGAAGCACCACTTCGTCGCCCGAGCCGGGATTGTTGCTGACTGGGATCACATCAAGCGTCTGCGGGGTGGTCGAGAAGCGCTGCCACAGAGCTTGGAGTCGCTCAAACGGCGTCGCAATCCCAGGTAGCGTGCCCTGTTTGGCGCTGCGCAGGCTCCGATAGTAGGTGCTGATGAGTCGGCGCTTCAGCTCGACCAGCCGTCGGGATTCGGCGCTGGAGCGAGCACCCTTCGGTCCAGGCGTCGCTCCCAGTGACTCGGGCTCCCGCCGAGCCGAAAAGTATTCAACGCTCGGCCACTGAACCCCATGATAGCCCCAAGTGAAGCCGTCCGGCACGGGCCAGTCAATCTGGCCATCTGGTCCGGGCGAGGAATGTAACTGCGAGTTCCCAAGCAGCCGACGGCGATACTCACGACCGGCGAAGAATCTCTCGATGGCCGTGTCTTGAGCGAAGCGCAGCTCTGACTTCAACCGGAAGTTCTTTGCTCCAAAGCGGACCTGCTCTAGCTCTGGCGCCACATCCTCGGGGAGCAGATCATCGCGTCCCAAGAGCAGCAGGATGGCCTCTAGCACCGTGGTCTTGCCGCAGCCGTTGTCCCCGGCGAGGACCGCTAGCGCAATGGGTTCTCCGCTCGCGTCCGTGAAGTCGAGCTGGAGCGAGTCGATGCCGCGAAAGTCTTGGACGCTCAGGTTGAGCAGGCGAAACCCTGGGGGGCCGCTTGTGGACATGTCTGGATACCTACCACGAAAAAATACAATTTTTTTACCGACGGAAAGGTAGGAATTGTAGGTGGCGGAGTGGTTTGGGGTGGGCTATCCGTTTCGGTTCCCAATTACTTCGGAGAGATGTTCATGGCTTTGAAACGGATGACTTCGGGCGAAATGATCCACATCACACAGACCTGGGTAGATGCCAAGCATCGCCATCATCAGTTGCTCGGGGCAGTGGCAGAGGTGGCGGTGCTGCTGTCGCACTTGGAGAAGGCCCACAAGGCGCTGCTCACGTTCCAGCCCACGGTCGATCCCAGCGCCGCCGCTCGGGCGCGGACGATTGAAGCGCTAGATGCGCAGCATGACGACTTGGTGCGAGCGATTTTCGCACTGTTTCAGGTACAGATGTACCTTGCGCAGCAGCCGTCGGAGCGCGAGTCATGGCAGCGAGTGCGGGATGCGGTGTTCCCAGATGGCCTGGTGGCCGTTACTCGATCGTATTCCGACGAAGCGGGACAAGCTGCGCTGGCACTCGCTCGGCTGTCGGCGGATGACAAAAAGCAACTGAAGGCGGCGACCATCGGCAAAGAGTCGATGCTGGGTCTGATCGAGCGTTACGGCCAAGTGGCACAGAAGCTGGGCGAAACGGCAACCGTGCACTACACGCCCACTGTGAACCCCAGCCGAGCCGATGCGGCGGAGGCACGCAACCAGTGGATCCGCGTCGTCAACGCAGTCCTCGCCGCCATCGACATGGTTCCTCACCACGGCGATCTGCTGCGCGAGGTCGTGGCACCGCTACGCGAGGTCGAGCGTCGGGCCGATCGGCGGCGCCAAGGTACGCCCGAGCCGGAGCCGCCCCCCTCGTTGGTCCCCCCGCCGGCCCCCTCGCCGGCCCCCTCGCCGATAGGTTAAGATC
>CALLYL010000219.1 GCA_937859535.1 uncultured Myxococcales bacterium | reverse complement strand
CACGCCTACGATTCCTGCCGCGACCACATCAGGGACGGTTCCAACTGCTGTTCCACCAGTTCCTGCTGCGAACTCACCAATTCCTGCTGCGAACTCACCGATTCCCCACAAGTCAGAGCTGCGCCCGGTCCGCGCTGCGACCGATGAACAACTTCCGATCGTGAGGTAACAAATCATGACTGATTCTCTGCGTCGGAAGACCCGTTTCACACTCGCTGTGGGAATGCGGCTCTGCCTGGTATGTATGTCGGCTCAGATTCTGCTTCCGCACCGCGCCACAGCACAAGTCAATGCCGACACCGAAGAGTGGGTCAGCAAAGGAGAGTCTCTGCTCGCGCAAGAAAAGCAACAGCCAGCGCTGCGTGCCGGTAGAGTTGCAGCCTTTGGCGAAGCAGCGCGCCGGCTGGCCCAACAACTCCCAAGCATTCCCGAAACAAGCGGTGTCTATCCGGTCTTCCTGTTTCGAATCGGTCTGTACCTGTATCTGTCGGATGCTTCCGCTGATGCTCAAGTGATCCTCAGCGAGTGTCAGCGACATCCACAGCTTGGGAGCGCTACGGCGGTCTGGAAAGGTCAAGCCATTGCCAGTCATCTCCGCAGCTTTTCCGGTGTTCGGATTTCGGCAGCCAGCGACTCTGGCGACGAACCATCCCGCACGGAAGGAAGCGTCCCAGAAGGCGGCATGCGACTGTGGGCACACAGTTCCAAAGGTGGCATTCGCCCGGCCCGCCGGCCTGCACCCGAGACTCCGTTTACCGCCGAAGAAAAGTCCAAGCTGATGTCTCGGCTTGGGCCAACGCGATTCCCACAGTCTGCACAGGCATTGGCCATCAAGCTACTCACCCCTCTGGGAAGACCTCCGGTGTCTGCGCTCCAGGGTCAGGTGCTCATCGCAAGCCTAGGTAAGCAGGAAGATGCCGCACGCGTTGCAGAACAACTGTCCGCTATCCAGAAGCGTCTGTGGACAGAGCTACTCCATCGCAGCGACAAGCCGCCACTGATCGTGGTCTACGCCAACCTGGACACAGACTATTCGGAGGAATCTGCGAGTGCTCTATCACTGGCGGTTCACGGCAGACCTTCCGCCGAACGAGAGGGCTACTACTCTCCTTTGGATCACAGCGTGGTTCTGCGCAAGGGAATCCTCGACGAAAACGGCAAGCTGTATCTGGGAACGGCGGCGCATGAACTCGCACACGCATTGATCGATAGCGATGCACCGCAGACTCCGCACTGGCTCAACGAAGGCATTGCCTCGCTATTTGAGGAGCAAAATGAGCAAGGGCAACCAATCGATAATTACCGATTGTATGAGCTGCTTGTCGAGCAGAAAGCCACTCCGACTCTCTCTCTGAGAGGTCTGTTCAGTGACAATCCCCCAAGCAATCCTCGGCTCCGAGATGCGCTGTCACGCTATGTTGCGCTGTGGATGTTTGGCAGTGGCGACAAGAACGCACTGCAGAAGGTCTACACAACCTTCCGTTCGTCGCCCAGTAAGCCCGCTGGACCCGTGGTGTCGGCTGCGATGGGAGTGACGGTCGCTGATCTAGATGAAAAATTCGGGGATTTCCTACACTCCCGAAAGGTTCACGAAGTGGATGCTCGCTGGGGAGACATCAAACCCCGCGAACTACAACCACCTAGCGCTCCCAGTCGTGGGAACGATCCCATGATGCAGCAACGGCAGGGGCCGGGACCGATGATGCAGCAGAGCACCAATTCTCGAAATTTTCCAGGCCAGGTCGCACGTTAGGATGTGGGGCCGTGGGTTTGCGACAGCAGCAGCCCGGGCCGCACTCGCTTACGGATTCACCAATCTCTGCTTGGACGAGGTCTATGTTTCCGACGGAAATCCGTAGATTTTCAAACGAAAGTAAGTTCCCTACTCTACACTCTAGTGTGCGGTCACCTATCGACTGCGCTCTGAGCAACAGGGGGAACCTATGCGAAGTACACTTAAGCGTTTCTATCCGATCTTGCTGGCCGGAATTGCGGGATTTGTATTCCCGTTCTGCGAGGTAAACACGACCGAGTGTGGCAGCGGCAGTGACTGCACGATCATGCCGACCTGCACCGACACGCTCAAGAATGGAACAGAGTCCGATGTGGACTGCGGTGGATCGTGCTCGACCAAATGCCAAGCCATGGCCAAGTGCGCCACCAGCAGCGACTGCTTGTCCGGCTTGGTCTGTTCGTCGGGGGTCTGTGCGGCACCGTCCTGCACCGATGGGATCAAAGACGGAGACGAGAGCGACAAGGACTGCGGCGGATCATGCATCAAGTGCGATCCGAACGCGACCTGCAACGTGGCGGGAGACTGTACCTCCGCAAACTGCGTCAGCGGACAGTGCGCCGCGCCGTCTTGTACGGATGGGGTCAAGAACGGAACAGAGAGTGATCTGGACTGTGGCGGAACCTGCTCCCCCTGCGCAGTGGGCAAGACCTGCATCGCCGATGGAGACTGCGCTCCGTACACCTGTGGTCGCCCGGTTCCTGAGGGACAGAACTCGGTGTGTGCGCTCGGCAATGGCAGCGATCTGGATCTTGCCGTCCCCGCTGGCATGGCCAAGACCATCAACGCGGTTGCGACCAGCGGGACCGGAGCTGCGGCCGGAACCACGTTGACGGTTCGGGACGGTGCCGGATTTGCGGCCGACCAAGTCGTCTTTATCCACCAAACGCAGGGTTCCGGTGCGGGCCAGCACGAGATGAACCGGGTTGCTTCGGTGAGCGGCACGATGCTGACGCTCAAGACTCCGCTCAAGTATGACTATGTAGCTGGTGCGCAGGTTCTCGTGGTTCCGCAGTATGGCAACGTCAACGTCGCCAGCACCGGGACTCTGACGGCGCCAGCGTGGGATGGCCAAAAGGGCGGAATCCTGGTGTTCCAGGCCAAGGGGGATGTGGTCATCGCGGGCTCCGTCTCCATGGCAGGCAAGGGGTTCCGAGGTCCAGGCGTATCAGGAACCTGCTTCCCTGGCGCACCGGGCTGCATGATCAATCACGGTCGAACCGGCGAATCTTCGACGGGTCCATCAGCCTTCTCAACGCTGAACGGGCAGTCGAAAGGAGCCAACAACGGTGGTGGCGGCGGCGGTGGCACACGTGGTCAGGACTGTGCAGCCGGAGGTGGCGGCTCCTATGGATCCGTCGGTACCGCTGGCGTGGATGGCACCATCGGGGCCTGCATCGCGGTGGGGGGACAACACGGCGGTGGCGTGGCCGGTACCGCTGTGGGCGTTCAGGATCTGACCCAGTCGATCTTCCTCGGCAGCGCCGGTGGTGAAGGTGGTCCCGATGAGGACGGAGCCTATCCAGGCCCCGGCGGAAACGGCGGCGGGATGGTCGTTCTGTTTGGCAAGACCGTTACGGTCGATCCAGCAACGGGCACGATCAATGTCAGCGGACTCGCTGGTGGCAGCGGCTCCAACAGCGGTCCATGTGGCGGTGGCGGCGGTGGCATGGGCAACGGTGGTGGCGGCGCTGGTGGTGCGGTACGCATCGTGACCTCTGACGCTGTCTCGCTCGGTTCGAACCGAGTGACGGCAAGCGGTGCCAGTGGCGGAGCGGCCGGAAGTTGCGGCGCAGGATACCCTGGCGGGGCTGGTGGCGTTGGCAGAATCCACGTACGTGCGGGTGCGACGCTAACCGGCACAACCACCCCGGCAGCCTACACGAACTAAAGCACGGCTCCCTCGCAAACGACGGTCGCCAAGGGCTCCCTACGGAGCCCCCTCCCCAAGTACCTTCAGTAGCAGCTCACAGAAGCGATTCCGCGTGTGCAAATCGCAGAGCAGTGATTACATGCGGCGGGATGAGTCGGAACCCGCTTTCGGTGCTGCAAGAGATCTTTGGCTATCCGTCCTTCCGGGGACGTCAAGCCGAGGTGATCGATCATGTGATTGCGGGAGGGTCCGCGCTGGTGCTCATGCCGACGGGCGGCGGCAAGAGTTTGTGCTATCAGGTGCCTGCTCTCTGTCGCTCCGGAATGGCGCTCGTGATCTCTCCACTGATTGCGCTGATGCGTGATCAAGTGGAGGCCCTGCGACAGGTTGGGGTCCGTGCGGTGGTCTACAATTCGACCCTGCGTGGCGAAGAAAAATCCCAGGTTCGAGCAGCCGCTCTGGCCGGTAAGCTCGATCTGCTATACGTAGCCCCGGAGACGCTGAACACCGAGTTCTTTGCCGACTTTGCGCGGCGACTCTCCCTCAGCCTGATTGCAGTAGATGAAGCGCACTGTGTCAGCCAGTGGGGACACGACTTCCGGCCCGACTATCTAGAGATTGTCAAGCTCCGCACGATGCATCCGAAGGTGCCGCTGCTTGCGCTCACTGCGACGGCAGATCCGTTGACTCGCGAAGAAATCCGGGCACGGCTAGGGCTCACCGAAGACCCGCTGTTTGCTTCCAGTTTTGACCGTCCCAACATCCGTTACGAGATCACCTTGCGGCACGAAGCGCGCCGTCAGCTCCTCGAATTTATCGGCGGTCGGCATCCGGGTGAAGCGGGCATCGTCTACTGCTTGTCGCGCCGCAAAACGGAAGAGACTGCCGAGTGGCTCAGTTCGCAAGGTATTCCAGCCATTCCCTATCACGCTGGACTCGATTCCCAAACGCGACAACTGCATCAAGATCGCTTCCTGCGTGAAGAAGGACTGGTGGTCTGTGCAACGATCGCGTTTGGGATGGGAATCGACAAACCCGATGTTCGTTTCGTCGCCCATATCGATCTGCCCAAAAGCATCGAGAGCTATTATCAAGAAACCGGTCGTGCCGGTCGTGAAGGTCGGGCGGCGAATGCTTGGATGGTTTATGGTCTCGGCGATGTAATTCAACTGCGACGTATGATTGAGGAATCTGAAGCGCAGATTAGGTTTAAACAAGTAGCTAC